>JAWCKO010000016.1:0-13690 GCA_038851915.1 Bathyarchaeia archaeon | reverse complement strand
AACCATCCTCTCAAGTCCAGCGCGGATAAGTATCGAGACTGATCTAGGATCCTTGCATCCCTCTATGAAGGTCATCTTGTCGTCTCCGATCTTCCTTTCCTCGACGAGCTCAGCGTAGCCCAGGTCTTCAGGCTTAAGGTCCTCAAGGTTTGTCACTATCCTAGCTCCAGTAGCTCTCTCAAGCTTCTCCATATCCGACTTCTTAACCCTTCTAACAGCCAGCATCCCCTCTTTGGCTAGGAAGAACTGAGCAGTGTCATCTATACCCTTCTGACAGAATACAACATTGGCTCCAGCATCTTTAACCTTCTTAACCATGTCTCTAAGCATGTTGGTCTCCTCCTCCATGAACGCCTTCATCTGCTCTGGGTCTCTTATTCTAATCTCAGCACTTATCTCAGTCTTCTCTATTTCAAGTGGGCATGCTAGTAGAGCAATTCTAGCATCTTTCATTCTTTTAGGCATACCTGGATGTACAACTTCTTTGTCTATTATGAGCCCTCTTATAAGCTGAGTCTCACTTATGCTTTTCCCAGGCTTCTTTATAACTTGAATATTGTCAATGTCGGCTATAAGTTTTCCATCTCTTTCTTCGACGATGCTTTTTACAGCGTTGACAGCTAAATCCGATAGATATTCTCTGAAGAATTTAATGGTTTTGCTTCGCATAGATGTTGAAGCTACATCTCTAAGGGATGACTCATCTTCTATTCTAACTGGAACTGCTACTTTATCTAAAACTTCTACGGTTTTTTCTAAAGCCTTCTTATAGCCTGATGTTATAGTAGCTGGATGGATGTTTTTAGCCATAAGCTCTTCAGCCTTCTTAAGCAGTGTACCTGCCAAGACAACCACAGACGTCGTACCGTCGCCAACCTCTTTATCCTGAGTTTTAGCTACATTTACTAAAACCTTCCCAGCTGGATGTTGAACATCTATTTCATCTAATATCTTGGCGCCGTCATTTGTTATCGTTATATCTCCTATCGTATCTACAAGCATCTTATCCATACCTCTAGGCCCTAGAGTTGCTCTAACAACTTCCGCTATTACTTTAGCTGCTGCTATATTCTGTCTTTGCGCTTCTCTACCCCTTTGCCTAGTCGTTCCCTCTTTAAGAATTAAGACTGGCATAGTCGTTACCTTACTCATATGGTCATCACCTCTCGAAAGACGAATTTTCTAAGCATTTTTTCAATTAGGAAAAGTAACTCAAAAACTTTTCTCTCATAGATGGCATTCAAATCTTTTTAAATAAAAATCTTAACGGATCTATTCTCTTTCTACCCTGTTACTACTCTCTTAGTGGCTAACCTAATGTCTTCAGCTCTCACAGTTTTACGACCAGCATGACCAGCTAAAATACAGGCCTCTCTACCGATTCTTAATGCAACTTCTTCTAGCGTTCTTCTAAGCTCTTCAGCCGCTGTTTCACTAACCCTTTCCGCACCAGCCTTCTTAAGTAAACGGTGCATAGGAGCGAGTTGTAAATCGGAATCAGGCGTTTAAATCACCTAGATTTCTAAATAATTCTTTAATATTTAACTTTTTTGGCTTTTAAACCCTAAAAACATCGAGATTAATACGGTATTCTTTTCGGTAAGAGGGAAAAATATTTTAAGAGCTTAATCTATATTGTGCCTATCACATGGGTAAGATCAGACACACCAGTATAAAGAGAATGGCTAAAACGCTTTTAGAAAACTACAGTGGAAAGTTTACCGCTGATTATGAAACCAATAAGAAGTTGGTAGGAGAACTTGTAAACGTTTCCTCGAAAAAACTTAGAAATCTATTGGCGGGATACATTACGAATCTCGTCAAAATACAGACCAGAGTCCCTAGTGTTGAGAGTAATCGGTAAGCATCTTCTGAGAGCCAGTTTCTTCAGCAGCTTTCAAGGACTTTTCTGAAACCAGCCCTCCAACCTGCTCTTTAATCTTCCTAGAGATCTTCCCTCCTATTGTTGGAATACGCATAAGCTCTTCTATGGAAGCCCTCTTAAGATCTTCAATAGCTCTATATCCAGCATTGTAGAGAGCTCTGGCTCTAACTCTTCCGACACCCTCAAGAAATATTAATGGTAGAAGCTCTTCTTTAACACCGAATTTAACTCTTTCTCTTAAGACACGTATCTTTGAAGATAGATTTTCAAGCGTCATAAGTTTTGAAAGTTCTTGTGCTGCGTAGAGAAGCCATTCTGCACTTGAAATAATTCTATAAAGGTCACCTGGTTCTACATCATACTTTTCAAGTATCGCATTTTCAGGCTGTTCATTCATCCAGTCATACAAAACTAGAGCCATTTTAACCTCTCCCAATAATGCTTCGAATTCAATAGCGTCTAAATATGCATCCACCAGGTCTATTAGAAGCTCATCTTTATGAAGTTCTAATGCTGTTGTGAGCCTTTCCGCTTCTCCTCTTCTTGGATAAAGTTTCGGCTTAGCATCAGGCGTATGAGCTATAAGCTGCAAAAGGGCGAAATCTGTCATCTCATCTGGTTTTCTATTTTCAAATCCATCTACCATTATTGCAGCCGATAGAGGGTCTATATAGAGTTCTGATACTCTTCTACCTAGAGAAGTAACCTCAATCTTCTCCCTTATAGTTTTTATAAACCCATTTTCTTCAAGGTCTCTTAGAATTTCACCTATCGGCTTAACTATTGGTTCTACACCCATCTGATGTACATAGAGAGTTTTAGAGAAGAATTCTAAGACTTTTCTTTTGTCCTGTGCCATGTCAGTGGCAATAACAGATAACACATGGGATCTAAGATAGGTTTCAGCCCCTAAATTCGACCATATACGTTCAGGTCTAGCATATATGTAATGCTCCATTATGAAATCCGCCTCCTCATAATTCCTAGCTACTAATATCGATTCCCCTATTGGGTCATAGTTGGGTCTACCCGCTCTTCCAATCATTTGCTTATATTCCATAACGCTTATAGGGCTCCTTCCGTATCCTGGTTCATACCTCTCATAACTGATTAAAGTAACCCGTCTAGCTGGTAGGTTGACTCCTGCCGCGAGTGTAGGTGTAGCCGTTAAAGCTTTAATGTATCCTTTTCTGAAGGCGTCTTCAATTACTGTTCTACGATCATGCTTCAAACCAGCATGGTGAAATGCTACACCGTTTTCGATAAAACTGACAAGGGATTCGTCGAGGCTCGTTAAAGCCTCGTCGCTCAATATGCCATTAGCTATCCTCTTCAGACTTCTTTCAGCCTGTTTATTTAAAAACAGTTTAACGGTTTTAGTAAGTCTCTTAGCGAGTGTAACCGCATTTCTTCTAGTATCTGTGAATATCAAAATCTGTCCGCCATTTCTAATAGTATCGTGGGTTATGCTTTCAATTGGATTACCATGCTCCTCTATTTCCATAACCGTCCCATCATTAAACATGACTCTTCCATCTACGTACACACCTTCCCTAAGCTTTACCGGTCTCCAGTCCGTGGTAATATATTCTGCGTTAAGCCATTCAGCAATCTCCTCAACATTTCTAACCGTCGCACTTAACGCCAGTATTTGACCCTTGTAGTTAAGCCTTCTAAACCTTGTTAAAACAACTTCCAGAGTAGGCCCCCTATCACCCTGCCCAAGATAGTGAACTTCATCGACAACCAGAAGGCTTAATTCTTTAACCCATGTAGCCCCATGTCGAAGGAGGCTGTCAAACTTCTCATACGTTGTAACTATTAGATCGTATTTGCCGAGCCACGGATCGCTACTATCGTAATCTCCAGTCGATACAGCAACTCGAACCTTATCCCCATTGGATTTTTCGAGCTTTTCACACCGTTTGAACCTTTCATATTTCTCTGATGCTAAAGCCTTTAGAGGCGTTGTATACAGGACTTTACCGTTCAACTCGAGAATATGTTTGAGTGCACATACTTCTGCAACAAGGGTTTTGCCGCTAGCTGTAGGGCTAGCCATCAAAAGATTTCCACCATCTAGAACCTTGGTTTTCTTAAAGGCATCTTCCTGTGGAGGATATAGCTCGCAAATACCCTCCTCTAGAAAAATCTTCTTGATGGATTCATGTATTGGTAGCTCATCTATCCTCATAGAGATCCCGAAGTCAGAGGACTATGTCTTCTTCAGGAAACCGTCTTTTGGAGCGTATACTGTTCCATCCTTGCGAAGCTGCAGTATTAAGTTTGTCGCCTCGCCTCGGCTTATACCATATTCTTCCTCTAAAACTTTGTAAACAGCTTCCTCTTCAGCCATACCTGTTTGCTTAGACAGGTTTACGATAACGCCTATGACCGCTTGAAGCTTATCTCGTAGGCTCTTAGGCTTACCCGTCATAATTATATCTATGTCTATCTTTCCAGTTGCCATATCCATACCCACCTGCTCAAGGCTCTTACTCATAAGGGCTATGGCTCTCTTAGCATCATCCGCTGTAACATCTTCTCTTAAAGCTATCCTAGCTCTAGCTTCAGCAAGTCTAACTATCGATTCAAGCTGTCTAGCTGTTATAGCTATTGGGGATTCGGCGAATTCACTAACACTACGCATCTTAAGGTAGAAGTCTTTTATAGCCTCCATAGCTTCCTGTGTGATCCTAGGTTTAATACGCTTACTATAGCTTATGTACTTCCTTAGAAAGTTTGGATCTATCAACGTCTTAACTGTTCCCTGTCCTTCGCTGTGGAGTTTAAGTATGTGCTCCGTCAATCTACTATCATATTCTCTACTAGGCTGATCCTTTAAAATGAATGTGAGGTCGAATCTTGAGAGAAGGGTAATCGGCAGATTTATGTTTTCAGCTACAGTTCTATTCGGGTCGTAACGTCCAAGAGCTGGGTTTGCTGCAGCTAGTATAGACGTTCTAGCGTTCAAAGTAGCTACTATACCTCCCTTCGCTACAGATATCGACTGTTGCTCCATAGCTTCATGCATAGCCACACGGTCTTCACTCCTCATTTTATCTATTTCATCTACGGCGCAGACCCCTCGGTCTGCTAAAACAAGTGCTCCTGCCTCTAAAACCATCCCCCCAGTTCTCTCTCTAACTACTGCAGCCGTTAAACCTGCGGCGGTCGTCCCTCTACCATGTGTGTAAAGCCCTCTTGGAGCTATCCTCTGCACGTATCGTAAAAGTTGGCTTTTACCAGTGCCGGGGTCTCCTACTACGAGTAGGTTTATATCGCCTCTAATCTTAGTTCCGTCCTGTAGGGTTTTGGTAACGCCTCCGAATAGAAGATACATTATGGCTTCTTTAATTTCATCATAGCCGTAGATGGATGGAGCTATAGACTGCTTAATCTTTTCATGTATGTCCTTCTGTTTGGCAAGCTCAAGTATGAGTCTCTCCTCTTCAGGAGATATTTCAACGGTTTCAGGGTCTTTACCGTAAATTTCAAGGTTATTGACTTCAAGTGTTATATTGAAAACCCTCATTCTTCCAGCTGTTGGAAGAACCTCTTGAATCGCTCTAACAGTCCCCGTTATAATGATAGTATCGCCTGGTCTAGCGGTATCCACAAGCTCTTCGTACACTCGTATATCTATCCACCTCGGTAGTTGACCGGGCGGTAAATCTTCAGGCTTTTCTTGAACTCTGAGCTCCTGATAGTCTATGAATAATGATTCTGATTGAAGAAATTCAAATGGTCCCCTCCTCTTACATCCTTCACAGACGGTAGGTGTCCTCATAACCATACCAGTTTGGAGTACGTACTGTACGTGCTCACAGCTTTTACATTTGAAAGCCGCCTTCGCGACAAGTGGTTTCACTGGGCTAGCTCTAACGACTATACCCTCAACTCTGACGAGTTTGTTTATATGTTTAGCTCCAAGTCTTCTAAGTGAGACTGTAAGGTCTTCAGGGAGTTTTTGAAGTCTAACTCTAACTCCTTCTACCTCCTCTGCATAACGGGGGTCTTCTATTTTCAACTGCGCTAAAGCCGCTCTCTCCAGAGCCTGTAGGTAATCGTCGGGATTTGTAACAAGCATTTTCGCAAGTTCAGAATCGTAAGCTATGATGTCTGTAAAATCTACGGCTAATGATCTACCGCCGGATACAGACATCTGGTTAAGTCTAACTCTGTATTTTTCACTTGAAAGCACTTCTTGAAATCTTTCTTCAACGCTAACCTCCAGCATCATCCACCTCCGTCGAGGGGGTCTAAAATATAACCACGCCAAAACTCTATAATCCGTTTAACCTCATCATATAGAGCTCTTTCTTCAACGGTTAGAAGTTGAAGAAGCTCCTGTGGAACGTTTAAACTAGCCGCCATGTTGACAATCTTCCTAGTTCTACTATCTATGATATCTCTTGCCAGTCTTTTAGACTTCTCTAAAAGTTGAGTATTGCCACGAGATTCAGCCTCATACTTAACCCTTCTAAGATATAGTTTAAGCTTCTGGTAGAAATCTCCCTGAATTTCACTTAGACGGATGCTAGGTTGAAGCCCCTCCCTCCAGTGAACGTTGGTGAGCTCTTCACCCGTCAACTCCTCACCCTGCTTAAATACGGCAACCCCCTTCTCAACGAGTTTAAGAGCTGCCCAACGTTTCAGTTTAACTTCAGAATCCGGGTCATAGGGTTTTATATTTTCCCCTAAGACTGTAACACCTTCTAGGCTTTTTAAAATTTTAACCTTCACATCCCTGTTGAGGAATTCAAACGCCAAACCTTCCAAAGCATCCTTTAAATTCATTACTTTCCCTAATATGTTAAGTAGACTCAGCAGAAATAAAGGTGTCTATCTTAAAACTGGAAAATTAGCTGCATCATCTCTCCTTTATACAAATGCAATGTTTAAAAATCCACAGGGTTTATCGATTTCAAAGTTAAAACTTAAAGTTTAGCATTTATCTTCATTTCATGAGGGAAATCTATTGCCCCATAGTCTAGAGGGATATAGAGGCTCAGCATTAAAGGCTTTAATAAATATAGGTGCTGAAATCGGAGATACTATAAGGATTAAGAAGAGCAACGGTGCAATTTACGAAGGAATACTGGTCCCTAGGTTTGAATATGGAGATCCCGAATGTATAGTTCTAAAACTTAAAAACGGATACAATATTGGGTTGAAGATAAGTGATGCGGATGTTGTGGAGAAATTAGGTGAAGGAAGCAAGCTCATGTATAAGGCTCAACCTACGCCTAAAACCGTTTCAAACCTTCCAAAAGTGTCAATAATAGGTACAGGCGGAACAATAGCCAGCAGAGTTGACTATCGTACTGGTGCTGTTACACCCATCTTCACCGCCGATGATCTTTACAGTATGGTTCCAGAGCTTGGAGAACTTGCAGACATAGAAACAAAGGTTCTATTTAACGTATTCAGTGAAGACATGACTCCTAAACATTGGACTAAGATAGCCGAGGAAATAGCTTCACAGTCTAAGGATAACATTCAAGGGGTCGTAGTAGCCCACGGTACAGATACAATGGGTTATACGGCGGCGGCTTTAAGCTTCGCATTACAGGGTCTTCCAGCTCCTGTAATACTCGTAGGGGCTCAAAGGTCTTCAGATAGACCTAGTAGCGACGCCGCTTTAAACCTGATAAGTGCTGTGATCGCAGCTGCTCATGCACCATTCGGAGAGGTTGCTGTAGCTATGCATAAAAATCTCTCAGACGATGAAGTCTTAATCCATAGAGGTACACGAGTTAGAAAGTGTCATACGAGCCGCAGAGATGCGTTTAAATCCATCAATGGAGATCCATTGGGTGTGGTTAAAAACAGAGCTTACCATCAAATTTCAAGCTTTTTTAAACCTAGGAATTCATCGAACAGTCTTAAGATTAAACCGGTATTCGAAGAGAAAGCCGCTCTTGTAAAATACTACCCAGGTTTCAACCCGGAGGTCATAGAGAAGCTTTTAGATATGGGTTACCGCGGGCTCATACTTGAGGGCACTGGTTTAGGTCATGTAGGCTCAGTATGTATTAAGGCCATTGAACGGGCCCGAGATATGGGTGTTTTCATAGGGATGACTTCACAGTGTATATGGGGGCGCATAAATATGGATGTCTACTATACTGGTAGAGACCTGCAGAGAGCTGGTGTTACGCCGCTTGGAGATATGTTGGCTGAAACGGCGGTGGTTAAGCTTATGTGGGTTTTAGCTCAAACAGAAAGCATCGAAGAGATTAAGAGACTTATGCTTACGAACATCGCCGGTGAGTTTTCCCATAGAACATCTTACAGGTGGTCGGCTTGAAAGTAAAGGTTGGTTTAGAGCTTCATCAACAATTGGCTACAAACTGCAAGCTTTTTTGTGGATGTCAAGCCTCTCTAGGTTTTACGGAGCCTGAGTACAGGTTTATACGTAGGCTTAGACCGACTCAAAGCGAGCTTGGCGAGGTGGATCCAGCTGCTCTCTTCGAATTTAAAAAAGGAAGATATATTGTGTATGAGGTTGACGATGTCTCCTCATGTCTTGTAGAGATGGATGAAGAGCCTCCACATCCTCTTAATGAGGAGGCTGTTGAAATAGCTTTAACCGGTGCTCTGATGCTTAATGCTTCTCCAGTAGATGAAGTACATGTTATGCGTAAAATTGTAATAGATGGTTCAAATACTGCTGGCTTTCAGAGAACGGCTTTAATAGCGACTGGAGGTTACGTAGATGTTGAGAATAAGCGTATACCCATACAAACGATATGTATTGAAGAAGATGCGGCTAGACTTATTAAGCAAGAAGGCGAAGCCATCTACTATAGGCTCGACAGACTTGGTATTCCTCTGATAGAAATCGCAACGGCCCCTGTCATAGAGTCTCCTAGAGAGGCTTTAACCGTCGCCTACTCTATAGGCCGTATACTTAGAACTACTGGTCGCGTTAGAAGAGGTTTAGGCTCCATAAGACAAGATGTAAACATATCTACTGAAGGAGGAGGTTTAATAGAGGTTAAAGGTGTTCAAAAGCTTGACCTCATTGAGAAGGTTGTTGAATATGAGATCCTACGGCAGAAAAACCTCTTAGCAATTCGAGGTGAACTTAATGCTAGAGGCTGTAAACCAACCGATATTATAGATGAGCCTATCATAGACCTTACAGAAGTCTTCAGAAACACATCAAGCCACATCATACGGAATGCTGTTAAATCTGGAGGGAGGGTTTTAGGAGTGGCTCTTAAAAAGTTTGGAGGTCTTCTATCTCGGGAACTCGAACCCGGTTTAAGGTTTGGAGGAGAATTTGCAACCAGGGCTAGTTTTTGGGGTGGCGTAGGTGGAATCTTCCATACGGACGAACTTCCAGGTTATGGTATAACTGCTGAAGAGGTTGCTAAGGTTAAAAGCTCAACCGGGGCGGGTGAACTAGACGCGGTCGTAATTGTAGCTGATGAGTATTCTAAAGCTGAAGCCGCTTTAAAGGCAATTTTAGAGAGGGCTTTAGAAGCTTTAGAAGGGGTTCCAGGTGAAACTAGAGGGCCGAATCCCGACGGTACAACTAGATATATGAGACCTAGACCTGGAGCAGCTAGAATGTACCCTGAAACAGATATTCCTCCTTTAAGAATAACTGGAGATCTGTTTTTAAAAGTTGAACGTAGCCTTCCAGAGCATCCAAGTATAATGCTCAATAACCTCGTAGAGAGCTATGGATTAAACAGAAAGCTGGCCGAGCAGCTTATGGATTCTGAATACTTAGACGTCTTCAAACTTATAATGTCTGAAGTAAAGGTTCCGGCCAAATTTGTGGCAGTAGTGCTCACTGAAACCCTTAAGAGTCTTGAGAGAGAGGGTGTTGATGTAAGCGTTCTATCGGATTCAACTCTAATCGATGTTTTCAATTGTGTCGATAAAGGGTTTATGGTTAAGGAAAATGTACCTGACGTTTTAAAGTGGCTTTGCTTAAACGTAAATATGCGTGTTGAAGATGCATTAAAGGCTTTAAACATACGCCTACTAGGTAGAGAGGAGCTTGAAAAAATCGTTGACGATGCTTTAGCAGTTAAATCTGATTTAATAGATAAAATGGGTATCAAAGCTTTAGACTCCATAATGGGCTTTCTAATGGGTAAGCTCAGAGGTAGAGTAGACCCTCAACTTCTGATGGAAATTATCCGCAGGAAAATCATGGAGAGAACAGGAGGTGGTCAAAGTTAACTTATTTTAATATTCGCATGGAGCTTATATGTAGAAAATGCGGCTTTCCGTTTCTCCCAGTCAAACCTTGGGTTAGCTGCTCGAAATGTGGAGGGATGCTTGAATTTGCCCTCAGCGATTATCTAGACGCCGGAAAAATCCACTTCGATGATGTTAACTCTATGTGGAGATATAGGTCTATTCTCCCAATACCCGGCGATTGGAATCCTACTTCATTAACGGAGGGATATACGCCTCTAATCAAGGCGGAAAACCTTGGAAATGCTCTCAAGCTTAGAAAACTATACCTTAAAGATGAATCGAGAAATCCGACAGGCTCTTTTAGAGATAGAGCCGCATCCCTCATGGTTACATGGGCATATAAAACGGGCTTTAAAACGCTCATGGCGGCTTCAGACGGCAATATGGGTGTCAGTCTAGCTGCCTACGCTGCTAAAACCCGTTTAGATTGTAGAGTCATTGTGCCTAAAAACGTTGATGAAGGTAAAATCCTTCAGCTTCTAATCTACGGGTCTGAACTTAGCGAGTATGGCACGTATTTAGATGAAGCAATAGATAGGGTGGCTAAACTTGCTGAGGAGCAGAATGCGTATCAAGCAACTCCTGAATTAAATCCCCTAAGCATAGAGGCTCAGAAGACAATCAGTTATGAGATTTGGGAGCAGTTGGGGGGAGTGCCGGATGTTGTAGTGGTTCCGGTTGGAAGTGGAAGTTGCCTCTTTTCTATCTGGAAGGGATTTACAGAGCTTAAGAAGTTGGGCTTTACAAGTGAAATCCCCAGGTTTCTAGCCGTTCAGTCTGAAGGATGCGCTCCTATCGTAGAAGCCTTCAGGAAGAATTCCGAACTTGTAGAGCCAATCAATCCTAAAACCAGAGCAAGTGCGATACTGGTTAGAAAACCAGCATACGGTATTAGAGTCCTTGAAATTTTGAGAGGAGAAGGTATAGCGGTTTCAGTTAGAGATGAGGAAATATTTAAAGCTGAGAAAATGCTGGCTAGGTTCGAAGGCTTATTTGTTGAGCCGTCAAGTTCATCAACGGTTGCAGCTCTCATGAAGCTTTCAAAAGAAGGAATTTTAAGCTCAGATGAAACGATCGTATGTATTCTTACGGGAAGCGGCTTAAAAGTACCAAACATATTTGAACCTATGAGCTACAGAAAACGGATGTTTGAAATGAGCTTTGAAACAAGCATGAAATTCCGTATACTAGCCTCTCTTTCTAAAGGTGAGAAACATGGATACTCCATTTGGAAATCTCTAAAAGGCATTATCAGCCCACAAGCCGTTTATCAACACCTCCAGGATTTGGAGAAGAGAGGTTATGTTGAAAGCTTCAATTTAAACGGTAGACGTGTATACAAGTTGACAGAAGAAGGAAGGCAGCTTTTAAAGGCTTTTAGAATTATAGGTTTTTAGCTTCAATCAAACATATGGTTTCTGCGGCAATTTTAGCTGCTTGAATAGCTGTTATTCCATTATCGTAGGGAGGTGAAAGTTCAACTATGTCAATTGCAACTACTTCGACGTTGCAGACCGCCCATAAAATGTCGAGTAGCTGAGTTACCGTTAACCCCTCAGGTTCTGGGTTTGCAACTCCAGGCGCCTGAGAAGGATCTAAAACATCTAAATCTATGGTTATATAGAGTTTTTCAGCGTTTCGACTCCATTTTTCAACTTCTCCTAAGACATAATCTAGTCTTCTAATAGCATCTAAACTTGTTAGAAATTTAAGTCCGGATTGTTTAGCATAGTTTGCTTCTTCCTCTGAAAACGCTCTAACCCCTATCTCTATAGTCTTATCCACCCCTAGTTTCTCAGAAACTCTCCGCATGACTGTTGCATGGTTTACCTTAGAGCCTGAATACTCATCCCTAAAATCCATATGCGCATCAAAGCAGATTACCGCTAAGTCGCTACTTCTATTTGCAGCTTCTACTGCTCCTAAAGTCAACGTATGCTCTCCTCCAAGTATTACGGTTTTTAAGCCTTTAGACAACTGCTCTTCTAATACGAAACCGAGCCTCCTAAGAGTTTCATAGGTGTCTTGAGCCACGTTAAGATTTCCCACGTCTTTAATCGCCAGTTTTGAAGCATCTAATCCAGCCCTCAAACTATAGGCTTCAATATTCACCGAAGCCTCTCTAATGGCGTTGGGTGCAAATCTTGACCCAGGTCTAAAGGTAGCAGTCCCATCATACGGCACCCCTAGGATAGCGTACTTGGGCTCGTATACGTCTCCAACTTCTAAAAATCTTAGAGTTTTAGAAGTATAAAGTTCCTCGTAGCTCATAGGCTAAACCTCATATACCTGATCAGATTGCGTGCTCATAAAGTGTAGGTTTACAATAAAAATTTACACTTCATGTATCCAGCTTCAAAAGTTATTTTAAAGGAGTGCTGATATTCTTTTGGTGGCGAGATGAAATATGGTATTTGGACAGACTTCTACGGAGACTTAGATTTAACAACGGCACTGTCAAGGTTGAGCAATTATGGTTTCAAGTACGTAGAGTATAGTTTCGAACATATCCTGGCGATTGAAAGAGATGGATCTGAATCTACCTTCAAAAACATTAGGGAAATTGCTGACAGCTTAGGTGTCACGGCTCTTCAGATGCATGGTCCAAGTTTAGATTGGACTGAAACATACAGTATAGTCTGTAGAGACGAAACAATTAGAAGGATATGCGTAGAGAGAACATGTAGATGGATCGAGTACTGTTACAAACTTAATGTACCCGTTCTTGTTGAGCATCCAGGTTCGATGCAAGCGAAAACGTTAGATGAGTTGAAAACATTGGAAAAGCTCAATGTTGAAAGCTTCAAATTCATTGCTAAATTTGCGAAAGATAGATGTATAAGAATAGCTATTGAAAACATATTTGACTTTAAACCTGAGAAACTTAAAGGCTTTCGCTTCTTAAAATACGCAGCCAGCTACGGCTCTACAATCGATGAAATTGAGAAAATATGTGAAGCTACAGACCCAGATGTAGTAGGTATTTGCCTCGATACTGGTCATGCGAATTACCAGGGATTGGATGTGGCCAATGCTGTGAAAGAGTATAGCAGCCTCTTATATGCTACGCATATAAATGATAATGATGGGTCTGGGGATCAGCATCTCTCCCCTTTGAGAGGTAGCATAGATTGGAAAAGCGTTATTGACAGTTTTAAAAGCATCCGATATGATGGATTACTAAGTTTAGAGGTTCCTGGGGAAAAACACCCAAGCATTACCGTTAGAGATAACAGGTTGAAGTCACTGTTGATTATAATGGAAGACATCCTAAGTTAGCTTATATCTGCTTAAATTGGAAAAGGAGGGGTCGTGTCTTGAAATTGGATTAACGTGAATAACTTGGTTAAGATAAGCTTTATATTTTATACGTGAGTAGAGCATAGTCTGTTATGGTGGTTAGAATCTATAAGAAACTGTTCACTATACCCTTATGTCTAAGCCTTATTATGGTAGTTTTAGGCATCTATCCAAGTATAACCCCTCATATTCTCATCTTAGGAGTGGTGGGCTTCTCCTCATCAGTTTTATCTATGAAATTTGATAAATTCTTTAAACCTTTAACTCTAGCCGCTTCTA
>JAWCKO010000015.1:0-13939 GCA_038851915.1 Bathyarchaeia archaeon | reverse complement strand
GGCGTAAATGCATACCACTTCGATATGCGTCATGGAAACATAGTATTCGGCTCCCCTGAACAGACCTTAATGGATCTATTCAGCATAGCGTTAAACATGTTTTACGGTGGAGGATTGCACGGAGTCAGATCTTTCAGAACAGTTGCAAAACAAGTAGACGTACAGTCGCAGGTTGAAAAAGCCTCCTCAGCTACAGTCGGAGTTCTAACAGGACCTGGCACGTTTATCCACGCTGGCCTACTGAGCATAGATGAGATCTTCAGCCCCGTACAATTGATCATAGACTGTGAGCTGGCTAGGTATTTAACTAGGCTTGCTAAAGGTTTGGAGTTTACGGAAGATCAAATAGAACTGTCAATTCAAACAATAACCAGATGCGCTCTCAAGGGTCAGTATTTAACGGATGGAACGACTCTGAAGGATTACAGGAGGATATATTGGACTCCTGAAATATTCGACTATTCCCTACTTCACACGTATAAACCAGGTCTAGATATAATAGCGAAAGCCAAGAAAATATGTAGGGAGAAGATTCAGACACATATGTATCAGCTTGAGGATGAGAAGAGGAAAAAACTAGAAGAAATATACCGGGAAGCTGTTAAAACACTATCTTAGAAATAGCAACCTGGATAATTTCACTGTTCAATTGTGAAATCTTCTTCTAGCCTTTACTGCTAGACTCAGTCTAACTTTTCTATGCATTTACAAGAATCTTATTATAAGTCTTCTGGAAGAAAATTTACGCCTTTACCTGACATCGTTTTTAAATTTAGTATCTTTCTATCTTAAGTAGATAGGTGTCGAAGTGGAGAGGAAGATCGTGAAAATTCTCTTATTGATCGTGCTTTTTCTAAGTCTACTAGTCATAATGCTATATATTCGACCAGACGGCTACGTCTTGGTCTATCAAGGAAAGTATTTTGATTGGTACGCCTATAGATCGACTTGGGATAAATACAAGTCCTATTACCTCTCACAAATAGACTATCCTGATCAAGTGTATGAGCAGCTTGTTGAAATCTTAGGTATTGACGTAATCGTCGATACGCCTGATCATAGGCTTTATTTACTTGTTGATCAGCGAACAGGTGGCGCTTTTGCAACAGGATACATATCGGAAATTGGCAAAGGACCCGGCATCGGCGTGGCTTATGACGCATGGTTCAATATTTACTTTGGAGAAGACTACTGGAGTACAGAGTTGATTGCACATGAAGTTGTAAACCTCTTCACTGGTCAAATTGCCGCAGGATGGCCTGTCGATTGGTGGGCTGACACTAGAAGCCCCTTCCCCTATGCAATAAAGATAATTGTTGAACAGAATTTAGGCCATTTTGATGCGGCTGAAGCCAGTCTAAGGTCAGCCGACCCTCTTGCTAAAATGTTTCTCCAGTTCACGTTAACCTATGGGTCAAACATCTACTCACGGCTTTTACAGACAATCCGAAGCGACGGCTGGCTGCAATGGCTCACTCCCAACCCATCTAAGCTTCTCAGCGAGTACGTAGCGGCTTATCTTTCTCTAGCCGCAGGCGTCAACCTAGCGGATCAAATAAACTCTGTTTTTTCAACCGTAGGAATAACCTATCAACTCGATCCAGAGGTTGTTCAAGATATCTGTAACTACAGGCAATACCTGCAGCAATTTCCGAGGGATGATCCGAAGTGGGAGTCGTTTAGACATGGTGATTTAACCGCGTTCTATTCTCTTGACTTGCCTCGAATTCTTGTAACTAAAACCGTGAGTAAGTCTTCGGCGTCTGTAGAGGAGCTGATTCAAATATCCATTGTTATAACGAATAATGGAACTGCTACGGCTTTCGACATATCATTACAAGACGTGCTTCCTGAAGAATTTCGAATGGTTTCAGGAGAATCTGCAGCATTCTATAGTGAATTATCACCGTCTGAATATCGATCATATAACTACACAGTAAAAGTATCGAAAGAGGGGACTTATATACTTCCTCCAGTTATAGTCACGTATAAAGATCAAGACCAAACAATATATATGAGTACCTCAAATACTGTAAAGATATCTGTTGGATGAAGACATTTTCCTAAATCTATATTGCAAACAAAGTTTTATCCATTTAGAATTTATGCTATTATTCTTAGAAATTTTTTCTAAAACTTTCTGGTCAATGTTGTATTTTATTGAAAACTATGATTTTTAAGTTGGAGAAAACTTTTATATCTAAAACTCATAATATTTTAGCGATAGGTATGCTCTTCATAACTCTGTGTAGATTTAGAAAAAAGCCTACAAAAGAAATGATAGCCGAAGCCCAGAGGCTTTTTGAAGAAGCCGCTAAAGAAGGTGCTAGGATTTTAGGTTTATACTGGGTTTTAGGTAGATACGATGTGGTTCTCATATCTGAGTGCCCCAATGAAAAAACACATATGAAGATAGCCATAAAATTCGGAGATATAATTTCCACTGAGAGCCTGGTGGCAGTCTCCTCCGAAGAAGCGGTGAAGCTTCTCACCTAGCTTTTAGAGACACTTTAACACTTCAAAGCGTCAAAAATAATGAAATATTCAACGTCTACACGTTTAAGCTAGATTAGAGTATATTAAAAATTTTTGAGAAGGTTAATATTCGATTTGACCATCCGGATATTTGGAGTCTGTCTTGCCACAATATCCCTAAGTCATTGGGGAAAGTGAAATATAGTGGTCTTACTATGTGATTTGAGTGTTAACTTATGGATCATATATGGGTGAATGTTAAACTCTGAATCCTAAAACAGGCGATGAAATTGAAACTAAAGCACCCATCGATACAGGCGCAACGTATTCCTTTGTTCCATTGGAAATAGCTAGAAAACTGAGTTTTGAAAGTCTTGGTTTTGTGGGCGTGAAAACGGCTGGTGGTAGTGAAAGACTTCGGGGGTCAGGAGTCAAAATAAGAATACTTGATAGAGAGAGAACATCACCAATACTTGTAAGTGAAAAGATAATTTTGAAATGGAGGAAACTTAGGCATCTTAGGTGTTTTCAGATGTTTCAATGATTTTATGTATCTGTTCTGATTCCTTCTCTAGCTAATATTGATCTGGCGACTATTACGCCGGATACTGATGCTTGCATGAGTCCTCGTGTTATACCTGCTCCGTCACCTGCCACGTAGAGGTTTTTAATGTCGGTTTCAAGGTTTCTATCGAGTTTTATTCTAGCTGAGTAGAATTTGACTTCTACACCGTAGAGTAGTGTGTGGTTTGAGAAAACGCCCGGTGTAAGTTTATCGAGTGCTTCGAGCATTTCAAGTATATCCGTTAAATACCTGTAGGGTAGTACGAAGCTTAAATCTCCAGGTGTGGCGTTTTTCAAAGTAGGTTTAACTATACTACGGTTTATACGGTCTTCAGTAGACCTCCTCCCATTCTTAAGGTCTCCAAGCCTCTGAATTATGACACCGCCGCCTATTATGTTGGCGAGTCTTGCTATGTACTTGCCGTAGGCTATGGGCTCTTTAAACGGCTCTGTGAAAGATACACTTACTAAAACCGCGAAATTGGTATTGTCAGTCTTCTTCTCTGAGTAGCTTTGACCGTTAACCGTGAGAACATCATCATATATCTCCGTTATGACTTCACCCTGTGGGCATACGCAGAAAACCCTAACCATGTCGTCAAAAGACTTAGAGTAGAATTGAAACTTCGGCTCATATAGTGCATTTGTCAGAGGCTCCATAACGGCTGCTGGTACTTCAACTCTAACGCCTAAATCTATCGGGTTGTTTTCAAGACCCAACTGGAAACGTCTAGCCTCTTTCTGAAGCCACTCCGCACCACTTCTACCTGGGGCTAGAACAACGTATTTAGCTCTGTAAACTTCTCCATCTGATGTTTCAATGCCGACAGCCTTTCCGTTTTCTACGAGGACTTTAGAAACTTCAGTTCTAAATTTGACTTCAACCCTCTTATTCAAATACCTTCTAGCTGCTTCCAACACGGAGTTAGCCTTATCGGTACCCATATGCCTTAAAGTCATAGGTATGAAGTTTAAGCCGGCTAAGACTGCTCTTCTTCTAATATCTTCTATGAAATCTCCATCACCACCATAAATCTTATCCGGTACACCGAACTTCCTGTAGAAGGCATCTGCATATTTTACAAGGTTTTCAAGCTCTTCTCTAGGTACGTAATCTGTAAGCCATCCTCCTACGTCTGGAGACAGTATGAGCTTTCCATCGCTGAATGCACCAGCCCCTCCCCATCCGTTGAGGAGATTACATGGTTTACACTGTTTATTGCAAAAGCCTGAAGTTAAAGCTGGACATTTACGATTTCTAATATCTAAACCTTTCTCGAACATTAAAATTGAAAGACCGCTTTTTTCAGATAGCTCTAAGGCTGTGAATATTCCCGCCGGTCCGCAACCAACGATCACTACATCGTACAGAGCAATCCCACCCCATAAAAAGGAAGCAACACATATTAAAGTTTAACAGTTCCAGATTTTAAACAGCCGTAGGTGCTCAGCATTCAATCAGTTAAACATCTTTATTTTAAAAATTTTTAAATCCTTTAATCTTATTGCATAGAAAATGTGAAAACCATAAACATTTCTCTCTCCAGATGTATTAAAACCTCCGATTTAAACTACGTGAGAAAACATGATCCGCGTTTAGAGGAACGAATAGTTTTTAAATTACGCAATAACTTATTGGAAATGTTCATAGGAGTGTGAAAAAGTTGGACGTTAAACATCTGGCAGTTGGTCTAATAATAGGGCTCATAATCGGAGCAGCTCTCGGCTACTCCATCCAGAAGCCAGCTGGAGTATCCATCGAAGAATATGAAAGGCTTAGAGACGACTACGATCGTGTTGTAGCCCAGCTTGACAGCGTTACGGCTGAACTTCAGATGTTGAAGAAGCCTCTAAAAGTAGGGTTTATCTATGTAGGTCCAGTAGGTGACTGGGGATGGAGCCATGCACATGACACGGCGAGAAGGCATG
Organism: Bathyarchaeia archaeon; assembly: GCA_038851915.1. GTDB lineage: Archaea > Thermoproteota > CALKCG01 > B24 > B24 > DTBU01. The sequence continues at coordinate 8,971 of JAWCKO010000015.1, read as the reverse complement.
TTGAAAGCATCTTCCCATGGGTTGAAACAGTTTACGTTGAAGCTGTTCCAGAAGGAGACTGTCCCAAAGTAATAGATAGATTGATAGACGAGGGTTGTGACGTTGTTTTCACGACAAGCTTCGGCTTTATGGACGCGACGATTGAAGCTGGTGGAAAGTATCCGGACAAGATTTTCTTCCATTGCTCTGGCTATATGAGGAGCACTAACGTAGGCACGTATTTCGCTGAGTTTTACCAGCTCTACTACTTAAACGGACTTATGGCTGGTGCTTTAACGAAAACAAATAAGGTAGGTTACGTAGCTGCGCATCCAATTCCAGAAGTAGTTAGACATATAAACGCCTTCGCCTTAGGTGTAAAGGAAGCTAACCCGAATGCTGTTGTAGACGTCCGCTGGATCTTCTCTTGGTATGATCCATCGGCAGCTAGAGAAGCTGCTGAGTCTCTTATAGCTTGGGGTGCCGACGTTTTAGCGTTTACAGAAGACTCTCCAACAGTGGTGCAAGTTTGTCAAGAGTATTACGATAGGGGTAAACCCATTTACTGTTTCGGACATTACAGCCCAATGCAAAGCTTCGGCCCAGATGTATGTGTGAGCGGTCAATTAGTACACTGGGAAGTCCTATACGCTGACATTCTCAGCAAAATACGTAGCGGCTACTACAATTCCACAAACTTGGCTGATGTTGACTACTGGTGGATGCTTCGGGAGGGTGCTGTAGAGCTTGGAGGAGAGTATGGTGTTCCTGTAAACCCGAAGTTCATGCCAATACTGAGTAGCACGTATTTAGATCATCCTGAGTTCGGTAGAATAAGCGCCTATGACTTAGTCTTGAAGAGGCTGGACCAGATGTCTGAAGATACGGTTGTCTTCGACCCATTCACAGGTCCAATATACGATAATAAGGGCAATTTAAGGGTTGAAGCTGGTAGAAGAATGACGCATGATGAGCTTTGGACGATAGATTGGTTTGTAGACAACATCGTCGCGAGTGTTCCAGTGTAGAGTTTTTATCTTCCCCTCGTATTTTTTTCCTTCAAAGTCTAACATCTACAGATTCAGCAGGCGCGAGTAAACATGGAGAGGGAAACGCTCGTTAAAATGGTTGGGATAACTAAAATCTTCCCAAACGTCATAGCGAATGATTCGGTAGATTTTGAGCTTAAGTATGGTGAAATTCACGGTCTCCTAGGCGAGAATGGAGCTGGCAAAACTACGCTTATGAACATTCTATACGGTGTATATAAACCAGATAAGGGCGAAATCTACATAGATGGGAGTCCAGTCTATATAAAGTCTCCGAAAGATGCCATACATCTCGGAATAGGAATGGTATCCCAGTTTCCAGAACTGGTTGAAAATATGAGCGTAGCTGAAAATCTCGCGCTTCTTTTTCCAGATAAAATCCTAGGAAGGAAGAGGATTAACGAAATCCATAGGGTTGCTGAAGAATATGGTCTTCCCATAGATGCTGAAGCAATGGTTTATGATCTCTCACTTGGAGAGAAGCAGAGAATTGAAGTTTTAAAGGCTCTAATACGTGGAGTTAAAATCCTAATCCTCGACGAGCCTACAACAGTTTTAGCTCCGAATGAGGTGAATGCTCTTTTTAAAGCTATTAGGAAGATGAAGGATGAGGGTAAGGGAATAGTATTTGTATCACATAAGCTTCCAGAGGTTCTGGAAATAACGGATAGAGTTACCGTTTTAAGAAAAGGCAGGGCTGTCGCAACTGTGAATACTAGGGAGACGAGTGAAGAAGAACTTGCAAAACTGATGGTCGGTAGAGTTGTTGTAAGGAGCTATGTGAGAGAAAAAACGATCTTAGGTGAAGAAGTATTGAAAGTTGAAGATTTATACGTATTGAACGATAAAGGCGGACTGGCCGTAAAAGGCTTAAGCTTTTCAGTTAGGAGGGGTGAAATTTTCGGTATAGCTGGAGTATCTGGAAATGGTCAAAAAGAACTGATTGAGGCGCTTACAGGTCTTAGACGGGTGGAGAAGGGTAGAATAGTAATCAGTGGAAGTAGATTAAACTCTCCCCTCCAGTTTAGAAGGATTGCTTCACACATACCTGACGATAGAGTTAGAATGGGTATTCTACCATCCTTAAGTGTTTTAGAAAACCTTGCTTTAACATCGTATCGACGCTTCTCTAAGTTTTGTCTTCTGAAGTCCAATGAGCTTGAACAGTACGCTAAAAACCTAGTAGAAAAGTACAGTATAATTACTCCTTCTCTTAAAGCACCTGCTTGGCAGCTTTCAGGGGGAAACTTAGCTAGACTTATCTTAGCAAGGGAAACTTCTGCAGATCGTAGTCTCATAGTGGCTGTTCATCCAACATTCGGCTTAGACGTGGCTTCAACAGAGGAAACGTGGAAGCTTTTACTCGAGCTTAAGAAGAAAGCAGCCATAATCCTAGTATCAGAAGATTTAGAGGAGATTCTTCAACTGAGCGATAGGATAGGAGTCATATACAAGGGAGAGTTTATAGATATTTTAGAGTCTGAGGAGGCCGATGCTGAGAAAATAGGGCTTATGATGGGAGGAGTTAAAGTTGATTAGAATTGAAGAGAGGAGGGAACAGTCTTTAGTCGTAAAAATCGCTACGAAGATTATAGCGGTGCTTCTGGCATTAGGAATATCGGCGGTCATTTTCGCAAGCTACGGTATTAACCCGGTCTACGCATTTTCGATAATGTTCTCTAAATCGTTAAGTTCATACGGTTTAAGTGAAGTTGTAATTAAATTTATACCACTTGAACTGTGCGGAATAGGGTTAATAGTTGCGTTTAAATCAGGTATGTGGAACATAGGGGCGGAAGGGCAGCTTCTGATAGGGGCTATTATGGCTACTTGGGCGGCTCTATTCCTAGACATCCCAGACTTCACCCGCCTCCCCCTAATACTGGTTTTAAGCATGATCGGTGGTATGTCGTGGGCTCTTATACCGGCTTTTCTTAAAGCGAAGCTTGAAGTCAATGAGGTTATAGTAACGCTTATGATGAACTACATAGCGAGTTTCCTAGTCAACTACCTCGTTTACGGTCCTTGGAAAGGGGCTAAAGAATGGGGTTTCCCCTACACGGACAAGTTTCCGGAATCTGCGTGGTTGCCAATAATACCGGGCACGAGGATACACTGGCCAACCCTTTTAATGGCATCTATAGCTGCTTCTATGACATTCTTAATCATGTTTAAAACGACCTTAGGGTTTGAAATGAGGGTTTGCGGTCAGAGTAGGAAGGTTGCCGAATACTCTGGGATGAACTATGCAAAAGCACTAATGGTAAGTATGGCTATAAGTGGTGCGCTTGCCGGTTTAGCTGGTGCTGGGGAAGTCTGCGGAATACATCGTCGTTTAAGATATGCGTCGGCCATTTCCTCAGGGTATGGGTATTCTGGAATAATAGTTGCCTGGCTCAGCGGTCTTCACCCTGCGGCTTCTCTATTCTCAGCGTTATTTATGGCCTTTCTCTTAGCTGGTGGAGATATTCTACAGGTTTCTCTAGGGCTTCCCTTGGGGGTTGTTAACGTCTTCAATGGAGTTATCCTCTTCTCTCTACTACTCTCAGAGTTTTTCGGAAGATACAGGTTGAGGTGGAGATGATGGACCCCATCACTGAGTTAATATCTATGGTTATAAGTGCAGGTACTCCTCTTTTACTCTCAGCTCTAGGAGAAGTATATACTGAACGCTCTGGGGTGTTAAACTTAGGTGTAGAGGGAATGATGGCTTTAGGGGCTGTAACAGCCTTCTACTTAACTTATACAACGAAGGAGCCGTTTTTCGGGTTAGCCGTAGCCGCCTTGGCGGGTTTAGCGCTCGCATTCATACACGCATCTATCTCCATATCTATCCGTTCAAATCAAGTGGTGTCTGGTTTAGCATTGTCAATGCTTGGAGTAGGGTTAAGCTCTCTAATAGGGAAAAACCTCATAGGTGTACCGTTAAAGTACACTATAAGTAGATTTGAAGTTCCACTGTTGAAGGACATACCGATTATCGGAGGATTTTTCGTACAAGACTCTTTAACATATGCATCTTACTTCATGGTTATATTGTTATGGTTTATCTTGTTTAAGACTAAAGTTGGAGTTTACGTGAGAATGGTTGGTGAAAACCCAAGGGCGGCGGACGCGGCTGGAGTAAACGTTTCAGTCGTTAGATATGCTTGTACTCTTCTAGGAGGTGCTCTAGCGGGGTTAGGTGGAGCTTACTTAAGCATATGCTACACACCGGCTTGGATTGAAGGTATGACTGCGGGTCAAGGGTGGATAGCTTTAGCCCTTGTAATATTTTCAGCGTGGAATCCAGTCTACGCAATCTTAGGCTCATACCTCTTCGGCGGAATTAGAGTATTACAGTACAGATTACAACCGTATGGTTTTTCTCCGCCGTTGCTTCAAACTCTCCCCTATGTTTCTACGATAACCGTCCTCGTAGTTTTCAGTAGTAGTCGACTGAGGAGGAGATTGGGGGCTCCTCCCGCCCTAGGGAAACCATACCATAGGGAAGAGAAAATCTAGCTGTTGCTAGGATTCTTCAACAAGCTTCCTCCAAGCTTCTACGCTTATTTTCACAAGTTTTCTAGCGGCGCCTCTGTCTGTTGGAGTAACCTTCACAAACTTCGCTTTTAATCTAAGCTCATCGATATTTGCAGCACCTACGTAGCCTAAACCCTGTTTAACGCCGTCTACTATTTCCATCAGAACATCCCTTAAACTCCCCCTATATTCTATGAGTGCTTCAACGCCTTCAGCAGCACGTTTAATCCTACTACCGTATCTGTCGGTTTTACTTATGGCTGTTTTAGAGCCCATTCCCCTGTAGGGTTTGAAGAACCCCTTCAACCCAATAGCGGCTCCGTCTATTATTCTTCCAGGTGTTTCATCAGTACCGGCTATCAGATAGCCCAGCATTACAGTATCAGCTCCCAAGGCTAAAGCTTTAACTATATCTCCGCTACATGTTAATCCTCCATCAGCCATCACAGGAATCCCCTTCTTATCCGCCTCCAGAGAGGTGAAGTATACCGCTGAAGCTTGTGGTGCTCCAACACCCGTCACAATTCTAGTTATACATATTGAACCGCTTCCTAAGCCCACTCTTAAACCGTCTGCAATATCTACATAGTCTTCTACAGCCTCTGGAGTGGCGATATTTCCAGCTATTAGATCACATGATATCAATCTTCTAATTCTATCAGCAAATTTTACAACTCTTAAGTTGTGTCCATGGGCGCAGTCTATTAGAATAGCATCTGCACCAGCCTTATCTAATGCTACTGTTCTCTCTTCATCGAAGGGACCTATTGACGCTATTACTCTCAATCTGCCATAATCGTCTACTGTAGACCCCTCGCCGCCGTAAACCTTCTTAACGTTTTTAACTTCTTCAAGTTCTCTCTCTAAGCTCATATTCCTATGGATCGCGCCTATGGCGCCGAGTTTAGCCATTTCGATAGCCATACGGCTTTCGGTAACGTAGTCCATCGGAGAGCTTACTACTGGTATATTAACCGAAATATTTTTCGTTACCTTGGACTTAAGGCTTACCCTATCAGGCTCTACTGTAGATGGGCCTGGAAGTATTAGTAGCTCGTCGTAGTTAAGCCAATACTCCAAACTATTAAGCTTGTTCCCCATTTAATTATTGATGTAGTTTGTCGGTATAAAATCTTTTCGTTGGGTAAAGGATGTATTTAAGCTGTTTGCACATATACTCCGTACTTTTCTCCAACTTTAAGCATAGCGAGGTAGTTCTCCACTTTCACGTAATTGGCTATGGTGTTTCCAGATCCTAAAGCATATCCTCCTCCTAAGGCACATTTTTTAAGTGTCTCAAGCGTGTATCTCTCAACTTCTTCAACGTTGAATCTAGCGAGTTTATCAACGTCAATTCCACCTAGAATTGCAATACGATCACCGTATTTCCTCTTCGCCTCTACTACTGGTGTCGACTCATCTTCATAAGAGTGTTTAGCATCTATTCTTACATAATTTATAAGATCTTCCATGATGCCTTCAAGGTTTCCACATGCGTGAAGTATGAAAGGAAGCCCTTTCCTATGCGCGGCTTCAACACACTTCTTCTGCCAAGGGAAAACGTATTTTCTCATATGTTCAACTTTTATGAAGGTTCCACGTTTATAGCCCATGTCGTCTCCCATGACTATTCCACCCACTTCATCGAACTCCGCAAGATACACATCAACTCTTTCAATTATAGAGCCTATACTGTTAAACATCATTTCTATGAGTTTAGGTTCTCTGTAAATCGCTTTGGCAAACGGCACCGTACCCATAAGCCACATAACATTCTCAAGAACTCCTCCACCAGCTCCAGCAAGTATCTTCATATCTTCAGGCACGGTTTTCCTGAGCTCGTTAAAAGCTTCAAGTGCTATGGGAAGTATTTCATGCCCCTCCTCAGGCCACGGATATCCATAGTAGTCTTCAATGGTTTCTATCTCTCCTCTATGCTCATTCTGCCAGCTTCTAAAACCTCTAGAGTATAGAGCTGTATCCTTAGCCGCTAGAATGTTGGATCTTGGAAGATTCAGCGAAGCTGAGAAGGGTACATAATCGTAGCCAAGCTTTCTGTAGAATTCTACAAGCCTTCTACAATACTCTTTTACCGTTTCTCTCTTAGATGGGTCTATTCTAAATTCAACTCCTAAAATAGTCTCCATAACCTCCTGGTCTACGAAAAGCTCGTAGAAAGGTATTCTATCGGGTTCTTCCAACATTAAGGCTTTAAGTAGCCTTTCAAAATTGGGCTTACGCATGTACATCATACTTTAGGCTAATGTCCAATTTCCTTATAAGTCTAATATTCATACTGTCAAGCTTCTCCAACGCTATATATCGATTTAACCTCTATGGTTCTAGACGATAAAACTCCTCTTACAAATATCACAGCATCTACAGAGTACGTGTATATGGCTTCTGGTTTTCCAGGTGTTGTAAACGTGAAGAAGATCGTGGCTTCTAAAGTCTCTAAGCCCTGTGGTTTAACTATTCGACTGCTAAGTGGATATGTTATATCTCTTCTAGAGCCGTTCATAAGAGTGCAATGCAATATCACCGTTCCTCCAACCATAACTTCTAATGGAGCATTGTTTCTCAGCTCAATTGCCACCGTCAATTTGAAATACTCCGGTATATGTTGTTCTATTGAATAATGAACGTCTATTATCTCTACAAAATATGGGATGGCAGATATATAACTCAATATAAGTAACATCGCTATGATGCATAATATTGTTTTCCGAGTTTGAAGTCTACGTTTAGAGATTGAGGTCAAGCCCCAGTATGTTGTTTATAAATCTTAAAGCTCTTAAGGAAGCCGATTTATCAGCTTTAACGTTTCTACATCCAGCCAATACTCCTACGCATATGACACCTCCTCTTAAAGAGGAAATTCCCAGTATGAGTCCAGCTAAACCGCTTAAATACCCTCTATATGGTTTAGCCCCGGCTTCAATAAGCTTGCTTAAAATATCCGGGTCGTTCGACGTTACAGCTATGTCCTTTGAATCCATAAAACCGTCAACCACTAAAATCCTCCTACAGCTTAGGTTAATTATGTAGTCGACTATGCCTTCAGCTATGGTATAGCTTGACTCCGGAACCGTAAAATCTGGTTGAAAATCACCCGACAGTAGAAATACGTCTCTACCGCTAGACCTAGCGTGGTGTATCTCGTAGTGTAAAAGCACGTATGATCCGTTTTCAATTTGAACTTGATCTGGAAAGTAGGGGCTGTAAACTCTACAGAGAAGCTGCGCATCTGTAAGCTCTTTAATGATTTCCACCGTGATTCTACCCACTTCTCCAATGCCTGGCATTCCAACTATGAAGACGGGTTTTTCTCTACTAGGTTCGTATAGTTCTTCGAAAAAGACTTCAGCGATTTTTTTAATATTTGTAGTCAACCTTGTTCCTCACTTATGATATACACTGCGTCTAGGGTTAAAATTTTTCCCCTCTAGGAAAAATATATAAAGGTCTCGTGTTAATTTTAATCTGACACGTTGCAGAAAAACAGTGTTCCGAGGTAGATAAACAGGTTTGGAGGATGTCTAGAATGTCTGAAAGCGAAGCAGTAGTATTAATAGGTAAAAAGCCAGTTATGAACTACGTCGTAGCGTGTATGACGTTATTCAACGCCGGAGCTAAGCAGGTAATAGTCAAAGCAAGAGGTAGGGCAATATCTAGAGCCGTAGATACCGTCGAGCTCATAAGAAGAGCCTTCATAAAAGACCTAGTCATTAAAAACATTTCAATAGGTACACAGGAGCTCACAGGTCAAAACGGTCAGAAAACCAACGTTTCAACAATGGAGATCGTCTTAACAAGGCCGAAGTAGAAAACGTGATTTCCTCCTTTTATTTATTTTTCTAACATGTCTCAGAACATAAAGGTTAGACCTCCGGGGCCTAAGGCTAGACGTATAATTGAGGGTTTTCATAAAATCTCTTCCCCAGTATACACACCTTATCCTATTGTAGTTAAGGAAGTTAAAGGATCTAGGCTGATAGATGTCGACGAAAACACGTATATCGATATGGATAGTGGCCGAGGTCTTCGATCAATTCCTATAACTTTAAACGATTTCCCAGCTGAAGTCGTGCAGATGGTTCAGCCAGTTGATGGCTTTCTCCTAGAAGTCGAGTATGAGCTTTTGAATACGTTGAAGCCTATAATGGGTGCAGATTATAAGTTTCACTTGGCATCATCTGGTTTAGAGGCTTTTACGTCAGCTTTATCTTCAATGCTTGAAGTCTCTAAATTAAATTCTATCTTATTCTTCCATGGGCGTGTAGAAGACACCTATAACGTTGGTTTGAAACCCATGGTTATTCATAGACTGGCATATCCATACTGCTTCAGATGTCCATTTAGACTTGAAAGAACAGACTGTAACTATGCATGTGTAGACCATTTTAAAGAATTATTAGACG
>JAWCKO010000014.1:2555-13961 GCA_038851915.1 Bathyarchaeia archaeon | reverse complement strand
CCAAGTACATATCAAGCCGTTTTTGAAGGTTATCATAGCTATCCAAGTGTCTTCCCGCTCATCGTAAACAATTTTATCGCCCTTCTTATGAGGCCACTTTTCAAACTGTGTAACTCTAGCGTATACTGTCTCGGGGTCTCCATACAGATACCTCAACGTATCGGCGAAATGCGCCCCACTATCCATAACCATTCCTCCACCACCCAGCATTTTCTCAATCCTCCAATGCCAAATCCTCTCTTCAGATGGGTTTTCCCAGCTGGCGTGTTGGGCGAAGAATAGCCTAGGATCTCCCAGCATTTTCCTCTCGTTTATAATCCAGTATGCCGTCCTCTGGCTTAACCCCCTTCTAACGTTTTCAGCTACTGCGACAATCTTACTATACCTCTTGGCAACCTCTAATACGGCCTTACTAGCCTTCACCGTTATTCCAAAAGGCTTCTCAACCATAACGTTTGCACCAGCTTTTAAGCAGGCTATGGCGGCTTTATGGTGTTCCGAGTGGGGCGTACAAATATCTACGGCGTCAAGCGACTCCTTGGAAAGCATATCCTCTACGCTACTGTAGACTCTTGGCTTGAAGTTTTGACTTTGAGCAGCAATATTGGCAAACTTCTCAGCCGAAGCCAATACGGGGTCGCACATAGCAGTAAATTCAAGCTTCTCAGGTTCTCTCTGCTTAATGGCGACGTAGGCTCTTAAATGGGCTTCAGCCATACCACCGCATCCAACAATAGCGAGTCTCAAAACCATAATGACACATCAAACTCTTCATAGTTTTGATTTAATATAGCTTTCTCTGAGACTTTGTTTCAAAACACGGAAAAATACAACATTTACCTCTTGATGTAAATAATCTATCCGTAGAAGATAATCTTAGGTCTTCAAATTGAAGACGGATATGGAAAAAAGGGTAGTAGTGGTTTTAACTGGATCATGCTACTTGTGGAAAGAATATGAAGAACGATATCGCTGCCGCTAGCACCTCTAATGCCGTTCCAAGTATGAAGCCTCCTACAAAAGGCACCACCTTCTCCTCATATAGTTTGCTTCCACCGATTTTCAATATTATATACTTCAATACTCCATCTACCAGTGCTACAAACCATACACCGTGGAGTGAACCCTCCCAATCCCAAGCAACTATCGTTACAAGAGGGTCCGGTAGCCATAGGATTCTCGTAGCCAAATACCTCATAACTACCATGAATATGAAGCCTACAGCAACGTATAGACCAGCCTCACTCATAGGCGCATCAACAGGTCTATTCCAGAGAGACCAGTACCACCAGCTATCTTCATCGAGGTCGGCAGTAAGTACGAGACTTCCAAGGCGGAGGTTCCCACCGTAAATTCCGGGTATGGCCACCTGCATTATATGCGCAAAGAACATAGATGTAAACAGCGACACTGCTAAGACTTTAATTACGTTTTTAACGTTCACCCCTGTCAAGCTTGCCAAGTGGTAACTACCAACTGTAGTGTAGAATGAGCTTCCATATCCCGAAAGAGCTCGGTGAGCAATCCAATGTCTATTCAAAGCTGGAACTAATGCTAAGTCCGTTGTGGTTATCGGTGGACCATAACCAGTTGGCCAGACAAGCATTCTAATGAATCCAGGTGTAAAACTATAACACGGTGAATTCGAAATGCTTAGCCTACCCCAAACTTGTGTCATAGAAACCCATGTTATAATCGCTGTAAGTGTAACCGCGAACGATGTCCAAAGGCTCATGCCGGTACATGCGAAGAATAACATCATCAGTATGAAGCATACCGTGAAGATCGTCCAGGCATGTCTATATCGCATCGGTTCTCCCCGTTCTTCTGCATTCTTACCAAAGGCCGCCTTCAAAGTATTGGTTAAGTATTGTCTTTCAAGAAATATCGTCATGATAAATATCCCGAGAATACTGCCTGTAAGAATACCGTGGAAAGCTAACGGCGGGCTGTCATATGGATCTGGAGGACACCAGTTTCTTCCACAGAAGCCAACATTGGTTAAACCCGTGTAGTAGCCAGAATAGTATGCGATGTACAAGGCGACTTCAAACACTAGGGTGTAAAACACCATGCTAAACAAATAGTGAACAGGTACTAGAAGCATTAATGCATACAGCGGGGGATGTTTAGCAAATCCTAAATTCCAAGGCTGGTCGGGTGGTGCAACTTGATGACATCCAGGTCCACATGTATTCGTACGCCAGCCATATATATCTGGAAACCATGGGAATAGTGTAATGCCGCTAAGCGGTATAGCTGTTAACAATCCTATTAAAAACCCTAGGATAAATGTCATCCTACCAGGCCATTCGCGTTTTTTAACACTCTCCAAACCTAAAATCGAGCTGTACGCCACAGTAACCCATGGGAATGGTAGCCGTTCAACGTCTATCCACTCTCTACGAAAGATGCCGACAAGGCATATACTTAAACCTCCAAAAATCGCGACTATTAGCGTATACCATACTACGGCTGGAAACAATACGTTCCAAGGTAGAGCATTAATGCTTCCAGCACCGTAAAGGAGTACTTCAGCCGAAGTTTTCGGGATCGCAACAAATTCTGGAACGTATCTCAACACGGACTCTGACGTCTGTGCTGAGGCTAAAAGCATACCAGTATCCCACCACCATGGATTGTCAAAAGATGAAAAGTACGATGCGCAAAGAGTAACTATGTAAAGATATACTATGTTCGTCGTAGTTAGATATCTCTGCATGTAGGGTAATTTCATAAGCATAGCGGTTAGTAGAAGCATTACAAAAGGCCACCCCATGAGATCTAATCCCGGTGTCGATATTAGAACACTGACGCTTTGAGTACAATATGCACTAGGTGGTAGCCAGAATATGAACATGTTGAAGAGGCATGTTAACGCAGCGCTTAAAGCGAAGACCGTTAATAGCGTACCAGATTTTACTTCTTCATTGCCAGCCTTACTTTCAAACTGCGTTCTTTCCACTTAAGACCACTGAAGTTGAATAGATTCTCCCTCATAGTATTTATGATTTTTCATAATCGAATAAAAAATAAGGTTAGGTGGTGTTAGAAGGGTATGAAGAATCTTATGGCGCTTATTACCCCACCGGCCAGTATCGCTAACGCATATCCAAGTAGGAATCCAGTGGCTACAGGCACTCCATGCTCCTCGTAGGCTTTACTACCTCCGATTTTAAGCGTAAGAAGCTTAAGAACCCAGGCTGCAACAACCATAACCCATACTCCTTCGCTTATGCATCTTGAGCCGAATGTCAGTAAGAAGCCGTATGGGTCTAGTGGGAATGCTACGAATCTAGCATGCAACCAGCTTAAAACCCATATTACGATCATACCCGCTACGAAGTTTGGTATCCATGGTCCCCCACTCATAACTTCTGGCGCTATTCCACTCCAAGGATTATCTGGGTTGGCGGCATAAGATATGTCCCCTACGAATGTAGTCGACTGGTAGAAAGGTAGATAAGCTAGCCCTATTGAATAGCCTAGTGGAAGTATTGTTAGCCACCAGACTAGTGGCATTAGAAACACTATGATAAGCATGATATAGTATAGACCTCTAGTATCTATCTTCGTGAGATTAGCGAATTTATAACCTGCAAATGAAGCTGCTAATGCTCCTCCCCAGCCCAAGCTTAAGCCATCCGAGCCAGATTGACGCATCAATATGCATGTAAGTGCATAGTTTGCGTCAGCTCTCTCCGGCAGCTCAGGCCATATTGCTCTAAGCCAGTAGAGTCCGTATGCGCCGAGTCCTATGGCATTATATCCAGTCCTGCCGTAAACGAACATGGCTGCAAAGAAGAAGAGCCAAACCATTATCGGCATCAATATGGCGTTTAGAACGCTTATACCTATTGAAGATAGTAGTCCTACTAGGACTAGGTATGATAGTATAAGTGTTGCTCCAATAACCTTATACTGCTTCTCCTCAGGCTTCAGTATTGCCTTAAAGCTTTCAGCTAAATACCTCCTCCTCATGAAGATATACATCAATACAAGGCCTAGTCCCCCACCCATGTTTGCCACAATCGTCCACTTGAACGGTGCACCCCATTCTAGTGAGCTTGGTCCACATTCAGCGCGGCCGCATCCAGGCAAAGTCATCAATCCAGTGTAATATCCAGCGTAGTAGGCGACCTGTGTACCTATAAACAAGAACAAGTTGCATACCACGGACGTAAACAGTGTACTCAAGGGAGCCATGTAGAACAGAGCTGCGAGAGACGGATTCTTACTATATATGGCTAATGCCACAATGCTATATAGTGGATGATTAGTCGGTATGCAACCTGCACCATAACACTCGGTAGCGCACCTCCAACTGAATACGTCTGGAAACCATGGGAATGTTATCGTTAGAAAGACTATGAACTGAAATGCAAATCCAAGTACCACACCGATGATATATGGTTTAGCTGTCTTCTTCTCAGATTGTTTTACAATTTCATAAACCGCTAGAGTCTGGGGGAATGGCACTTGTTCTACTTCGATCCATTCCTTCTGCCATATGGTGGCTATGGAGAGCATGTAAGCTCCGAAGAAACTGTAGAGGAACCACCAATAAAGCATCACTGGCATCCAGTAGTTCCACGGTATTGACGCACCACCATATATGATCTGTTCGGCGATTTCGCTCGGTGGAGCTATAAACTCGGGTATAAGAGGTGATATGGTCTCAGGATTGAGCCACCTCTGCGCTATTATACCCGGTGGAACTCTAAAAGCTCCGTAGCCGACAGCCATGTAAGAGCTGAATATTGAAGCTATGTATAGGCATGTTAGGGTTTTAACATCTACTTTACCTTTGAGAAGTTTAAAAGGTATTATGCCCAGAAGAATCACAAGATACGGTAGAGGTGTAAACTCCTCAGAGCAGTTTACTGAGCCTGGGTTGTAGAATATCCATATTCGTGAGCTTAGTAAGGTGTTCCATAGGACTCCGAGGGAAACCATCAGTATGGTGGCGATTATCACTATGAGTGCACTACGACCTCCTATTCTATACTCTTCACCCATTTTCCTCAGAAAATTGAATACAGCATTTTTCACTTAAAAGCTTATTCACATTGACTTTATGTTTTCCACTGGAAATTCTTTTGCTCGATGGGTATTATATGATGGTTGTCTTGGAATACTGGGCAATGCTTAAGTTTAAATTCACGTATATAGTTATCCGATGTCTGACGAAATATACCTCGTAGCTAATTCTCACATAGACCTCTCATGGCTTTGGACGAGAGAAGAGACGATAGGTAAAATATGCCCTGAAACGTTTCTAAACGTTTTAAACTTGATGGATAAGTATCCGTTTCTATGCTATGCACAGAGCTCTGCGCAAATATATGAATGGTTGGAGGCTCACCATCCAGAGATCTTCAGGAGAATACGTGAGAAGATTAAGGAGGGAAGGTGGGAGATAGTGGGTGGCTCCTGGGTGGAGCATAATGCAAATCTCCCATGCGGTGAATCTCTCGTGAGACAGTACCTTCTTGGAAAGAGATATTTCATGGAGAAGTTTAACGTGGATGTTAAAGTGGCTTGGCTGCCGGATAGCTTCGGCTTCTGCTGGACGCTTCCCCAAATACTTAAAAAATGTGGATTAGATTATTTTCTAACCCATAAGTTGAAGTGGCAAGTAGAACGTATGAAGCCTCCAATACCCTTTCCACACTACGCTTTCTGGTGGGAGTCCCCAGACGGGTCACGGGTTTTAGCCTACCATACAGTAGGAAGCTATGCTGAAGATGTGAACCCGATGAGGATGCTTGAACAGCTGGCTTCGTTGAAAAGACGTCATGGTTTAGGCAAGCTTTTAGTCCTCTTCGGTAGAGGAGACCATGGAGGTGGACCGACTGAGGGAATGGTTAGAGAAGCTTTAAGACTTATGGAAATACGCGATCCAGCGATCTATCCTAAAGTGGTCCTATCAACATCTAAACGCTGGTTTCAAGAGATTGAGACCATTTCGGAAAATCTACAGCTTCCAGTGGTTAGAGATGAACTATACGTTAAGACGCATAGGGGGACTTATACTACAGAGGCTAAAGTAAAACTCCACAATAGAAGATGTGAATGTCTTCTGCTGACCGCTGAAAGGTTTGCATCTATAGCAATGCTTCTAGGCATGGCTTATCCGTCTGATGGCTTGAAGAACGCATGGAAATTGCTGCTTCTTAATCAGGTTCATGATAACTTAGACGGGACATCTATAGAGGAAGTCTACGTTCAAGCTGAGAGAGACTATGAAGAAGTTTACAAGATTTGTCGTAGAGTAGTTGAAGAGGCTTTAAACGTAATAACCTCTAAGATTGATACTAGATGCGAAGGATTACCCATAGTTATCTTCAACCAGCTTTCATGGTGTAGAAGCGACATAGTAGAACTCACCCTTGAAGGAGACTTAAAGGGTGCGAAGGCTTTTAAAGCATTTGACTGTTTTGGAAAGGAGACTCCAGTTGAGATCATAGAAGATGGACGGAAGGCTATTTTCATAGCTGAAGATGTCCCATCATTCGGATATAAACTGTACCGTTTAACTCCATCATCAGAAGAATCAGTGGATTCAAACCTTAAGGTGGGTGAATTCTTCCTGGAGAACGGTTTTCTACGTGTGGAAATAGACGGTAGAACTGGGCATGTGGCTAGAATATACGATAAGATAAACGGGAGAGACGTTTTATCCGACTCTGGAAAAGGCAATGTACTGCAAATACATGAAGATAAATCTCCTAATGCTCCGGGAGGAGAACCAGCTTGGAACATGTACCTGGGCGCTTTAACAGAGCTGGAGAAAGCCGAAGAAATACGTGTAGTCGAGAAGGGACCAGTTAGAGCTACGATTAAAATCGTTAGAAAATATGGTGGTTCAACTTTTGAACAGTATATAACAATATATAGGAGAATTCCAAGGGTAGACTTTACGTTGAAGGCTGATTGGCGTGAGAAGTATAAAACCTTGAAAGTAGCCTTCCAGTTAAGGTTTAAAAACCACTGGGCCACCTACGACATACCCTTCGGCGTAATACAACGCTATCAGTATATTTACGATAAAGCTCCAGATAAACAGATGAATACACCTAGAAGGCCATGGGAACCAGCGGATAAAGCCAAGTTTGAAGTACCAGCCCTATACTGGATGAATATGGATACTGAAAGCGGAGATTACGGCGTGGCTCTGCTTAACGACTGTAAGTATGGTTTCGACGTAATTGAAAACACAATTAGAATGACTCTTCTAAGAGGTCCTAGACGCGGCTATCCATCCACACCTGAACAGTGGGCTGATCAATCAGCTGATCCACGTGTAGGAATACACGTCATCAAATACGCATTATATCCTCATAAGGGAGATTGGGTGAAGTCTATGGTATTTAGAAAAGGCTATGAATTTAACTATCCCTTAATAGCGTGGAAAGCCTCAGAAAACTCTGGGCCTCTACCGAACACACTATCACTAATAGAGATTAAACCAGACAATGTTGTCCTCTCAGCTTTAAAGAAGGCTGAAGATTCCAATGAACTTGTGCTAAGAGTCTATGAAGCTTACGGATTCGAATCAGACGTAACATTAAAAGCACTATCTAAACCTTTGAAAGCAGTTGAAACAGACTTAGTAGAATGGGGTATGTATGCCCCTAAAAGGGAATTTAAAATTTCGGAAAACATTGTAAGCTTCCACTTAAACGGCCATGAAATAGTCACCGTTAAACTATCTCCTCCAAAAACTATGCACTCGTTAAATTAAACTTGAAACATCCATTATAACAGTTTAGTTCTTCTAAACTAGTTGCAATCTTTATTTGCTACGTAAGCGATAATTTGGGAAGAGAATAATGAAGTATGAGATTAAATATAGTCCAAACTACTCAGTGCTAGAAGTTAGCTTAGAACAAAGTGAAATTATCGTAGCAGAAGCTGGTGCCATGATCTACATGACTCCTCAAATCACCGTTAAAACGAGAAAGAGGGAAAGTGAAAGCCTATGGCGAAGCATTAAGACGACGGTCTTAGGTAGTGAATCCTTCTTCATAAATGAATACATCGCAGAGAAAGGCCCAGGTAAGGTTGGCTTCGCTCCAGCACCTGTAGGCGACATACAACCCCTCAAAGTAGAACCATGGAGAGGGCTTATTCTTCAGAAGTCTGCTTATTTGGCTTCTACAGAAGGTATACACTTAGATACAGAGTGGCAGGGGTTTAAGAAAGGGCTTTTTGGGCAAAGCCTGTTTATGCTTAAGGTTTCAGGAGAAGGTCTATTGTTTGTGAATGCTTTCGGCGCCATAGACCACCATACTCTTAAACCCGGTGAATCCTTAATCGTAGACAACTACCATTTAGTGGCCTTCGACGATTCCTGCGAATATACCGTTAGGAAGTTCGGTGGATTGAAATCCACCATATTGGGAGGAGAAGGCTTGGTGACTGAAATTCAGGGACCCGGAGAAGTATACATTCAAACTAAAAGTATACGTGAATTTGCCGATTGGCTATGGGAATTGCTCCGTTTAAGAGTAGAAAGTACTGCTAGAAGTACTATCGTGGAAAAGAGGGGAGGGGAAGGCTCCAGTTTCAGCTTTGGTAGACCAAAATTATAACCTATCTAACCTATAGCTATTTTTCAAACTGTGTTAAATATTGCTTATGTGCTTCAAGGTAATCGTTGAAAAGCCTTCTAGCTGTTTCAAGCGTTGGAACCATGGGGTCTAAAGCGAGGGCTTGAACCGCAAGTTGTTTATCTCCTGTTAATGCAGCTTCAACTGTTAGCTCTTGCTGGGCTATTCTCTGCTGTAGGATTGCCTCTACACCTTTAGGTAGTCTGCCGACGTTTACACCTTTAAATCCAAGCGGGCTCACTACGACGGGTAGTTCTACAATTGCATCCTCTGGAAGACCCTCTATACATCTGTTATTGGGTATGTTTGCCCCCTCAAATAGTCTAACCTGGCTTTTAACGATGATCTCCATAAGCTCGTATGCGAATGAATGTTCAGCTATACCTTTACGCTGTTCAACAAGCTCTTTAATAGGTCTCCTCCCATCAGCCCAACCTGTAACCATCTCCCATACTTGGTTTCTCCACTCTTCACGGTATATCGTATCGCCTGGGAACAGTTTAAGCCCGTACTTAGCACCGTAGTCTGCCTCTCGACACAGGAAGTATGGGAAGAATTCAGCTACATGTGAATCTCCCTGAACAGGGTATAGTCCGAATGCCTCCATAAGCTCTACGGAAACATATGCGTGGAATGGCTTGCCCGTTTTCACGGCCTCATCCCTCATTGCTACGATTTTACGTTTAAACTCAGAATATACGTCTCTACCGTTTGCATAGGCTTCTAAAACCCACGTTAGATGGTTTACACCCGCCGCTGTAAACACTAAATCTCCAGGTTTACAGCCTACGGCTCTGGAAATGAAGTATCTAGGTGCTTTAACACCAGTACATAAACCTATGACATTTGCCTTAGTCGTCCTCCTAGCCGCTCTACACATAGTGGTGAGTGGGTTCGCCTCGTTAAAGACTACAGCGTTTGAACAGAGCTTCTCTACATCGCGGCATATCTCCACCATTGGAATTACATGCCTTAAGGCTCTTGAGAAACCAGCCGGACCTACCGTATCGGCGACCGCATGGTATATACCGTATTTCTCTGCCACTTTAACATCCATTTCTATGCCTTTTATACCGCCTACAGCTATCGTTATTATTACGAAATCTGCGTTCTTAAGAAGCTCCCTCCTATCGGTACTGGTTTCAACTTTAAGCTCGGCTTTTGTTTCTTCGATTATTCTCGAAGCAACTTTCTCCATTATTTTAAGCTTCTCCTCATCTATATCTACAAGCCCTATCTCTATGTCTCTGAAGACGTCTGAGGTTGCCATTTCAGCTAAGAGTCCAGGAGTAAAGGCTAAACTTCCAGCCCCTATCACAACGAGCTTCAAATCTGTCACAGTTCTCTCTATACTTCATATCATATTTAAGCCTAATGTAGAACATTACCCATGCTAAGTACTATGGGAAGTATCATTCAAAATTCGAGGAAGGATTTTTCCAAGTTTCAACCAGTCTTCTTCTAAAAACCTCTTCATCGACGGATTGTAGAGGGCTGAAGCTGGATGATACATAACTATTATATGCACGTTATAAGTCGGCATTTTAACTCTGAATACTTTACCGTGAAGCCTATTCATAGAGCTGTAGGGTATCCCGTATTTAGTCAAAAGGTAGTTTGCCGCTACGGAGCCTAAAGCCACCAACACTATAGGCCTCAGCATGTCTATCTGTCTATCTAAATACTGGCTACACATCTTCACCTGTTCTTCGGTAGCCTCATTATCTGGAAGATAACACTTAACCACATTGGTTATATACAGCTTCCCTCTTTCAAGCCCGGCTAAACTTAAGAGACTGTTGAGAAATTTTCCAGCAGCGCCTACAAATGGTCTGCCCTCAAGATTCTCATAATAGCCGGGCCCCAATCCAACCAGCATAATTCTACTATCTAGAGGTCCTTCTCCTACAACCTTATGTCTACCCCCCTTCCATAAACTGCACTTTCTACAGTTTTCAACTTCAAATTTAAGGCGCTCATAAGAGTCTTCCAACGTCGCTCTACATCGAAAAATATCCTTAAACGACTAATTAAATTAAATGTCGCAGATTTCTATGGCCTTTCAAGGGAAAACGGACGGTTATCTGTTCAAACGGGACAGTCCTCCGAAGACTTAATATTTGATACCCTCTATAAGGAATGGAGGCCATGTACGCAGTATTAGACACTACATTCAACAGTGCTGTTAAAAAGTTTAGAGCAAACTACCACATTCATACGCTTATGAGTGACGGCTCTTCAGAACCAGATGATTACGTTGAAAAAGCTGTTGAAGCAGGTCTTACGGAGATGGGTTTCACAGATCATCTTGTAGTACTCGACGATGGGAGTATAGGCTTAGGCTCTCTAGACGTAAATGAAATAGATTCCTACATTGAAACGATAGAAGATGTTAAAAAATCCTCTAAAAAAGTGATTGTTAAATGTGGTTTAGAGGTAGATTATACGCCTGAAGGCATTAAATACGTCGAAGAAATTCTAAAGTCTTACAGGGACCGTTTAGACTACACATTGATGGGCGTTCACATAATCGACGGCTTCCACTTCGACACCCCAGAGTCAATATCAACGTGGAGAAGTTTAAGTCAAAATGAGATCGACAAACTCTACAAGAGATACTACGAACTCGTCTTAGAAAGTATTGAAACTGGAATTTTCACAGTTGTCGCCCATTTAGACATTGTGAAGAAATTCGGATTCAAATCCTCCAAAGAGTATTTGAAGCAAGTGGAATCCATACTGGAATCGGTTAAAACCCTAGACATGGCAGTTGAAGTGAGTTCAGCGGGGT
>JAWCKO010000014.1:0-2545 GCA_038851915.1 Bathyarchaeia archaeon | reverse complement strand
CTACGGCATCCAGTTCAAGAACTATATCCCTCAAGCAAAATAGTAGATATATTGGCTTCCCTCCAAGTGCCTGTAACAATGGCTACTGATGCACATAAACCCGAAGACGTTTCAGCCGGATTGGAATTAGTCGCTACGCTTATAAAGGCGAAGAAGCTTCCCCTAGCCATACCAGGTAATAGGCTTAGAATACTTAATCCTCTTGAAGTCCTCTGATACGGAGTATCTCTCCGATTTAAACCGATGCCTATCTTAGAAGTGTCTGAGATACTTCTGAAGGGTTTTTCGGATCAATCGTGAGGGCAAATGGTCTACCATGGTAAACGCTTGTTGAACTTATCGTGATGATCCTTCCGTTATGTTCAGAGTAGTATCCGTTTAAGGCTTTCATAGGCTCATGGCTTCTAATAATTCTCTTAACCCCTAGGCTTCGACACACTTGTTCGGTTACATCTACTCCAAATTCTACTCCAATCCCTCTCCTATTCGGAAATTCTCCATATCCTTCGAAGGGATCAGACCAGAGGATATCTACCTCAACGACTTTTGTCGGTCTTCTAATGACTTCTAGGCTTGTGATTTTACTTGAAACCCCTCCATGGACTAAAAGTACTTCATTAGGTACGACGGCGGCTAAATACAATTGCTCAATAAACGGTTTAAACTCGCTATGAAAATAGTTAATCCAGCCTCCCCTCTTTTTCCTCGCTTCTCTTATAAGATCGCATGGATAAAACCTTGGTACTCCGTCTTCAGTATAATCTTCATGGTTGCCTTTCAACGCTAAAACTCTCTCAGGATACTTTCTCAAAAGTGTAGCTACGGTTTCAACAACTTCGACTCCATGTCTTCCTCTATCGGCGTAGTCTCCGAGAAATACGAGAAAATTCTCCTCCACCTCAGCCATTCTCACTATGGGATTTATTACACTGTAGTCACCGTGTATATCACCCACTACGATGATTTTATCGATCCTCCTAAGTACTTCCCATGTGAATTCAAATAATCGTGTCCTCGCAGAAGTCAACGATTATAATAATCGTAAGATTCTCCTTAAACTTTATCATTTCTTAGATAAGCGTCATATTTTTCAGAATTTTTTCAGCATCTTCTAATGCAACTGTAGATTTAATCTCCTCTCCCAACAAAATAGATTCGTATAGCTCGTCGTCAAACCTTACAATCCCATCTATTTTGACTTTAAGCTTTTCAGCCTCCCTTTTAATAATGGCCCAGACCCTAGGAGTAACCTTGTTAGCTATAATCCAGTAGCGTTTACCGAGGTTAGAAGCTACATCTCTAAGAAGCACAGCTGAATGGAGGGATTCAGCCGTAGGATCTACAACTATCACTAAGCAGTCTACAGCTTCCTCCACTCTTCTACCTACATGTTCTATGCCAGCATCCGTATCCACTAGAACAGCCTCATCATCTTCCAAGACCAAGTTTTTTAAAACTATTCTCGTCAGAATATTGAATGGACACGCACATCCTTCACCGTACTCCCTCACCTTACCTATTGTAACGAGACCAATATTCTCCTTAGAGTACGATACGTACTCGTTAGGCAATAGACTAAGTCTCACACCTAAACCAGTTTTAGCGAGGATTTTAGTTACATCGATTTCTCTCCTCTCCAGCTCCTCCTCATCCATCTTGCCACCGATATACTCAATTAAAGGTGTAGGTGGATTTACGCCTAAAAGCTTGGGCAGAAGAATATTAGATTCATCTGAATCCACTATGTAAACCCTATATTTTCCGGTTAAAACCCTCGCCATGAGAACTGTTAATGCAGTTTTACCAGATCCGCCTTTACCGCAGACCATTATCTTCATATCTTCTCAAGTGTCTAATCGATTGAGAAACCGTTTAAACTTTTATGAAACCCTCTAAAAACATCATGTTCATATTTTTAATGAGCCATAAGAGATTGTACTTAGCTGTTAATTCAGGTGTTAATCTTAAGAGCCTCTACAGCTACTTTCATAAGGGACACTTATGAAGGCTAAACGTGTAGTTTTCCAAAGCAAAGGAATCGTTGAAGTTGAAGATTTTGAAGTCGGTAAACCTCAACCTGGTTATCTACTCGTTAAAACATTATGTAGCCTTATAAGCCCAGGCACTGAAACAGCCTTCCTCATGGCTCTTCCAAATACACCAGGGGTCTTCCCACAGTACCCAGGCTACTCAAACATAGGCGTAGTTGAGGAAGTAGGTGAAAACGTTAAAGATTTTAAACCGGGCGAGCTCGTAGCATCGGCGGCAGATCATAGTAGTTACGTACTGGTTTCTAAAGATGAAGCTTTAAAAATCCCAGATGGACTATCAGTGGAAGAAGCATCTTTCTTCAACCTTGCAGCCATAGCTTTACAAGGCGTTAGAAAGGGCTTCATAGAGCTAGGTAGTTCAGTTGTAGTTGTAGGTCAGGGTCTCGTGGGACTATTAGCTATGCAGTTTGCAGCATTAAGCGGCGCCTACCTCCTAATAGCAGTCGATACAATTGCTAGCCGTCTCAAGCTTTCAGCTAAACTTGGAGCAGACT
>JAWCKO010000013.1:7432-14104 GCA_038851915.1 Bathyarchaeia archaeon | reverse complement strand
AAGAAGCCCCGGCAGCCCTAGAATATGGTCGCTATGCATATGGGATATGAATACCTTCATAGGTCTTCCAAACCCCAGTCCGGCTTTAATCATCTGCCTCTGCGTCCCCTCGCCACAGTCGAACATCAAAAGTTCCCCCTCTCTTTGAACGACTAGAGAAGGCATACCCCTCTTAGTAGTAGGTACGCTCCCAGACGTCCCTAGGAAGATTACTCTAACGCTCAATCTTCATCCCTCGTTGGTTTCAATTGTCTTCCCGTATTGGATGTATAAGTTTTAAATGTATCCACACCCTTAAAAACTATAGTTAAACCATTTTAAATTCCACCCGTTTAAACCGTTATTCGAAATCAATAATAGCAGGTCTTTACTTCACTTAAACATAGGAGGGTCTGTCTACCTTTGAAGGAAGCTTACCTATACAGTTCTTTAAATGGTCAAGTTCAATGCAATCTATGCGCTAGAAGATGCAATATTCCAAACGGCGGAGTAGGCTTCTGCGGTGTCCGTAAAAACGTAGACGGGAAACTCTACAGCTTAGTCTACGGTAAGGCTGTAGCGGCAGCAGCAGACCCAATTATGAAGAAACCCCTATACCATTTCCACCCGGGTTCATCCGTCATGAGCATAGCCACAGTAGGTTGCAACTTCAGATGCCGCTACTGCGATAATTGGGTTATAAGCCAAGATAGAGAGGTTAAAGGTATGGATCTGCCGCCTAGTAAAATCGTTCAATTGGCCTTAGAGTACGACTGTCAAGGTATAAGCTATACTTACACAGAGCCTACAATATTTATGGAGTATGCCTATGATACTGCTAAACTCGCAAGAGAAAAAGGACTATTCAACACGTTCGTAACAAATGGATATATGACTCCGGAGGCCGTAGAATTCGTATCTCCCTTCCTAGACGCAGCTACCGTGGATTTCAAAGGTTCAGCTAACCCGGAGTTTTACAAAACAATGGCCTCTGTACTAGACGTAGAGCCTATATACGACTGTTTGAAGGCTTTGAAGAGTAGAGATGTACATATCGAAATAACAGACCTCATAGTTACAAGATACGGAGAATCCACAGATGATCTAAAAGCATTAGCCAGCTGGATTAGAGACAACCTTGGACCGGATACGCCATTCCACATACTTAGGTTTCACCCAGATTACAAACTCACTGACGTTCCATCAACCCCTTTAAACACGCTTGAAAAGTCCTATGAAGCCGCTAGAGACGTAGGATTACACTACGTCTACCTCGGAAATGTACCGGGGCATAAGTATGAACACACCTACTGCCCAAACTGCAACGAACGTGTCATTGAAAGATTCGGCTTCTACGTCTCCAAGTGGCTCTTAACAAAAGATAAAAAATGTCCAAGCTGCGGGTGGAGTATACCGATAAAAGGTATTCACCACCCAGGCGGTTTAGAATACCATATGCCAGTCATGTAGATTCTCTAGGCTTCCTAAGCTCAGACGGTGGAAGCCTAGTAAACTCGTAGTGGGGCTCATTCTGATACCAGTAGGCTACACTAGACCAATCGTCGCCTCTATCGTTAGCATGGCCATGCTCTATGGTGACCTTTATCGACCTTCTAAAGAATATAGGGTCTTCTATGTGGAACCTGTACATTGACGACGGTCCGGTCCAATCCGGGTTACCCATGAGTGGGAAGCCGTGGAAGGGTCCGTAGAATTCCCTGTTAAAGCCCCAAGCCGATCCAATGTAGTCTTCAGTCCCCGTTCCATGTATAGAGGGAGGCCACTTCTCCCCATCTATGAATATCATTTCATCTCCTTCACCCCACCATCCTGGTTTTAACCCGTAAACGCTTAAGATGCATCCAACGTATCTCCCATACCCGTATGCTTCAAGTATTAGATAGTTGCCTTCGCCAGTCGTATTCTTCCCCTCTTCACCCGGTGGATAGTGTTCAGCTTTAGTCGGATTTTCTCTCCTCCATTTAGCGTGAAGCCTAAGCATGTTTCCATCTAAAGCAGGTAGTTCTTCATAGTCTATGTGATAGTAGAAGGCATTAACTGGTTTATCGCTTTGATTTTCAACCTCTATTCTGGCGTTTCCGGAGAACGGCATGGGGAAGTAGCAGTTGAAGCCCCTGTCACAAGACATAGTTAGAGGTAGAGATATGAAGTGTTTAGCAACGCCATGGCCTATTCCGAAGAAGTCTCCTATCGGCGTTTCAACGCTTGGATTCGGCTCCCCATCCCAGTACATTCTGAGGACTATGTTTCTCAAGTAGTATTTGTCTTCAGAGGCTATTGTACACCATATATGTCTGATTACGCCAGCGCCATCTATATCCGCTAAAACTTTAGCCTCCCGGGGTTTCACAATTATGAAGTCTCTATTGCCGCCAGTTATATCGTAGCTTGAAACCCTCTTAGGATAGGATTCACGGTAGTATGGTAATGCCGCTAAACCACCTAGAATATAGGGAGGGATACTCATGGTTGATAATTAATACGTGTTTACTCTTTAAATCTTTCCCTAGATAGATTGAGAACACAGTTCCTCTTTTACAAAGTTTTCAACTTGACTGAGTAGGCATTCTTCATCTACGGTTTTTCTCCCGGTTGAGTAAGCTTCATCTACGGCTTCAAGCACTATGTTTTTAACGTCTCTAGGCGTTATACTGTACTCATCTCTAACGCCTATGCTTCTCCTGGGTATGGAAGCCTCGTATACGAGCCTTCTACGCTTGATAATAGACCACATCTTCTCAAATACTTCCTCTCTCAACACTTTACCGTTTTTAAGGCTTGGATCTAGAACTATTTTTGAAGTGTAGAAATCGAATAGCCGTTTAACAGATTCTCTGGCCTTGGGAGGTGGAACGTAGAGGATTTTCTTAACTCTATCCAGTAGAGCCGGGTCTATAACAGATGGGAAGTTTGTTGCAAATATCACAGCAATATTCCTATTCGTTTCAAACCCCTCCCCCAACTCTATTAGAAGCTGATTTAACATACCCTGAACATCTCTGCCAGCATCTGTAGTCACGTCAACTCTAGACCTGCCTATAGCGTCCACTTCATCTATAAACAGTATGCTTGGAGCTATTTCCCTGGCGAGCCTAAAAATCTCTTTAATGTTTCTAGCGGATTCACCGAGCCACTTCGATACGACTTCATACCCATCGACTTTTATAAAGCTGGTTTTATGACCGTATAGTGTACAAGTACCAGCTATAGCCTTAGCCATATAGGTTTTCCCGGTACCTGGAGGGCCATACAGAAGTACAGATCCACCTTCTTCTAAAAGCCTCTTGTCCACGAGGAGGTTTTCCCTACGCTCTCTACTAAACGGGTTTAGAATCCACTCTACGACTTTTCTAAGTTCATTAAGCTCGTATTCAAGCCCTACCACATCATCATAGTATACTCGTACTTCCCTCTCAACCTTATAACTCCAAGCGGAGCCATCTTTAAGATTTTCAACAATACCTATGATGGTCCCTCTATTGGGCGAAAGAGTTACATCCATACCTGGTGAGATCTTGCCCACGTACTCAGGCGGGATAGATACTTCATACATTTGTCCGCTGAATTTAACGTAAGCCCTATTATCCCTAACATCGACAGTCGTTCCAACAGGCTTCATACCCTGCTTAAGCTCTTCAATAGTCTGGTAGCACTTCCTCAACTCCATCTGTAGATACTCTATCTGCCGCTCTTTACGCATAAGCTCCCGCTCAAGCTCGTAGATTTCACTATACCTGTCCATCAACTCCTCCCCAATACCAAAAAACATATAGTGAAAGCTTATATTTTAAGATATAGTTGGAAAATCGAAAATAATAGAAGTTATGCGCCATATTTTTCAGCTAGATTCACTATGTCTAATAAGATAGGCATTAGATCGAGTCCTCTTATACGGTTTAAACCTCCTCTGGCGGCTTTGACTTCATCGAAACCTTCAATACCGTCTCTTCTAACTTCCTCACCGCATACCATTACTGGCACCGGGTCTGCCGAATGGGTCTTTATTGAGCATGGTGTTGAATGGTCTGCAGTGACGACTATTAAAGTATCCTCTAAAGCCGTAAGCGGCTTTAAAGCTTCATCTATACGTTGTACCACTTCGATCTTCCTCCTGTAATCTCCATCTTCACCCGCTAGATCGGGCTGCTTAAAGTGGAGGAAGACGAAATCAGCATCTTTAAGAGCTTTCAGAGAAGCCTCAACTTTAGCCTTATAGTTGGTTTCATAAGTGCCTGTTGCTCCAGGTACGTTTAAAACATTCATCCCCGCAAACTTAGCCACACCCTTGTAGAGTGTTCCACCAGCTACACATGAAGCTTTAAGCTTGTAACGCTCTTTAAACCCTTCAACCTTGGTTAATATGCTCGCCCCTCTTGGAAGAACCACGTTAGCCGGAGGTAAACCCTGTTTAACCCTATCCCTGTTAACCCAGTGATCCTTAAGAATCTTGTAGGATTCTTCAACGATCTTATCCACTAGGCTGGCTGTTTTAATTGCTTCGGTGGAAGGGTCTAACGGCTCACACTTTCTAACTCTTAAGCCTGTTTTACCTGGATCCGTATCTGAAACCTTCCAAGAAAGCCCCTCCCCCCTCATGATGATAACTCCCCTATGTTCAACAGCTTCTTTAAATACCAGTTCCACCCCTCTGATGGAAATATCATTCAACGCTTTAGCCAATTCTGCTGTATGTTCGCTTATCCTCCCGGCTCTCCTATCAACAACGACCATTTTATCGTCTACCGTCGCAAAATTAAACCTGAATACAACGTCTCCTTCTTTAAGCTCTAATCCTAAACCTAAAGCTTCGAAAACCCCCCTACCCGTATAGTATTTCTCAGGGTTGTAGCCGAATATTGCCAAGTGAGCTGGTGCGCTTCCCGGTCTTACACCGGGAGCTACAGTATCCATAATACCTTTAACCCCAATCAACGACAGTTTTTCGAGATTCGGTTTTTCAGCGGCAGCTAAAGGTGTTCTATAGTTTAATTCTCTAATGGATCTATCTCCTAAACCGTCACATACGACTAGCAGTATCTTCATTTTCCATCACTATTCAACGTTTGAAAAGACGCGTTATTTCAACCCGGTAGTCTTCTCCCACAACGTACGCAGAATTTTGCATCA
Source organism: Bathyarchaeia archaeon (assembly GCA_038851915.1). Lineage (GTDB taxonomy): Archaea > Thermoproteota > CALKCG01 > B24 > B24 > DTBU01. The sequence continues at coordinate 8,977 of JAWCKO010000013.1, read as the reverse complement.
GATGGATTTTTAAATTCACAGTAGGGGCATATTTTCTCCAATCCGACACCTATGGGCGTTGGAGTTGGAGCAGCTGGTGGCGCCACTAGAGTGGGAGCCAGGGTAGGCTTCTCGTATTGAGATTTAAGGAGAACAACATCGCCTATAGCTTGAATTTCAGCCCAAGGTATATTCAGTTCTCTACCCGCACTGTCAACGGATATGGCTAGTTCTACGCCTTCAGAAGTTATGGTGAATGATAAGTCTTTAACCGTACCTATTACATAACCTCTTTTCTCAACAACCTGCTTACCGACGACTTCACTCCTCTTGATGAACATTTTACTTTCAGGTTTTTCACCCAAGTTAAACACCACTTAACCATTCTAGGAACTTAACTAAAAAGGTTATGTAATCTGTTGGGGTGAAATATTGGAAACTGATGCTACGGAAAAATGGAAAAGTTTAAATCCAGAAAATACCAGATATTTAGTGCTGCGTATTTTGGGGTTGGCCTTGAAGGAGTTAAAGTACTGTTCTCCTGACTGCCCGTTCTTTAGATGCGGTAAGAAGTCCTTGAAGACTGGTAGAGGAAACGCATGGTGTACTTATACAAACGACTACTGTGTGGGATACAAGTGCAACTACGCTAGCTGTATTCGAAACAAACTATTGAATGATGGTGTCTGCGGTTTAACAATTAAAAGGCAGACTAAAGATTTAGAGCCTCCTGAAGAATTAGATGTTCAGGTTAAAGTTAGAAGTAAAATAATGAAGAAGTTAGGTGAGAAAGAAATATTCTAAAGTTTTACTCTCCCCCCTATTTCTTTCAAAGGTTAAATAAGTAGAGAATTGAAGTTACCAGGCTTGCAGATTATTCTCAGGTCTGGCAGACCGTACATAAGTATTGTTTTACCAGGTAATTCCACCTCCCGACCTAGTTTTTCTATGTAGGTTTTAAACGGGTAGTCTTCACTTTCAACTTCAATTCTCCCTCCTATGAGGAGTTCCTCCCGTCTCCAAGCGTTCACCCTTATCTTCACGTTTAAGTCAACTATGCCCTGGAGAGGCTTTCTACGGGATACGAGTGTTTGTATATCCCCATAGGCCGTCTTAGACGGAGTTATGTCTATTGTAAACTGTTCCAAGTCTCTTTCGAAGAAGAATTTCGCCCCGGGTTTCTCTGAAGGTATTGGCCCGATTATAGCGGTTGAAACAGCTTCATTTTTAAGCTTGTATTTAAGCCAGAGGTCTACTAGACCCCTTCCACTCATCTCTTCTGGTTTTAAACACCACTCTATTACGGAGAAGTCTTCAATCGAGCTTTTCCCGACGCCATCTAATTTAAAGCAGATGCCCCAGAGGAAGTTTGGGTTGCCTGTAAACTTGGGCTTCGCATAATGCCATGACAGCTTAATTCTCCCGTCAGCTTCTTCTATGCGTTCCGGCTCCCTCGGGTAAAAGTCTTTAAGAGAGCAGTCTTTAAGCCCACCGATTTCAACCATTATCTTATCTTCCGGTGAGAAGTTGTATTTTTCTGGCTGAGATGTGTGGATGGCGAGAGAT
>JAWCKO010000013.1:0-7422 GCA_038851915.1 Bathyarchaeia archaeon | reverse complement strand
CCGTTTTGAAGACTTTAAACAATTTTCATCTAGAATGTTTATGTCACATGTATTTATATAGGTTTACCTGTGATAAATTGTTGAAGAAATGATGGGCTTCTTCAACTCGAAGAAGTGTAAGAAAATTCTTTAGGAAGTTAACATATGGTTAGAATGAGTAGGTTGTCTGGAGAAGAAGCCATCGGAATAATAGAGGGCGATATATCGGTAACGAAGTTTAGGTTTAAAGCTCTAACTGAAGACGTGGGGTTGAACGATTACGTCGAGTTACGTCATGAGGGGGAGAACTACGTAGCGTTGATCACAAACGTCCATAGGACTGTAGATAGTATTTTATGCGAATGTAGCCTCATAGGTTTAGGTCCTAGAAAACCCCTACCCGTTGGAACGATGGTTTATAGGGTTTCAGAGGAAAACCTTAGGAGAAGCCTAGGTTTAACAACCGATGAAAAGAAGGGCATATACATAGGCCGTTTGATAGGTTACGGTTGTAAAATCTTCCTACCTATTAAGGGCATGGGTAGGATATTCATAGTTGGTAAGCCGGGCTCTGGTAAAAGCTACACGGTCGGCGTTATAGTGGAGGAGTTTCTTAAGAAGGGTATTTCAGTCGTCATAGTAGATCCTCATGGGGAGTACTCTAGCCTGAAAATTCCAAACCCCTCATCCAATTCGGAGGTTGAAGCCAAATCCTATGTAAATCAGGTTTTAGAGTTTGGGGATCCTCAGATAAACCCCGGTGTTGACGTCGGATTAGACTCTTTAAAGGCGGCTGAACCTGAAGACCTTGTTGTGCCTGGACAGTGTACGATTATAAACCTCAGAGGTATTGTTGAAGAGGAACAGGTTGCATTAGTCAGTGAGGTTTTAGATAAGCTTTTTCAAGCCTCCATAACTAGAAGGATTAAACCGTTCTACTGCTTTATGGATGAAGCTCATAGGTTTGCCGGTAAGGAGAAGAGGTCTACTACGGAGTTTGTTAAGAGGTTTGCTCAAGAGGGTAGAAAGTTTGGAGCAAACCTAGTAGTAGTTACTCAGAGACCTCAGCTTTTAGATACGACTGTTAGAGGTCTTGTAGGAACTTGGATAATACATAGAGTGACGGATCCGAATGATATGAAGATAGTTTTAGAGAGTGGAGGTTTAGGGAAGAAGTGGGAGGAGATAATACAATGGCTTGATAAGGGTGAAGCCGTAGTCACCGGAGAGGTTGTTGAAAAGGTTCCAATACTCGTTAAGATTAGGGCTAGGGAGACGATGCATGGTGCCCCCGGTTTCAACCCCCTCGATTTTGCCGAGCCCGAGTTGAAGGATAAGATTTCACAGCGTATTAGAGATACTAAGCATAGGCTTATTAGCAGGCAGAGGGATGAACATTACTGGGATACTCCTCCAGATATAACTCCAGACCTACCTCAAGGCTTTCTACCGATGAAAGTCGATGTAAAGACAATCGTCGATAGACTTTCGGGTAGATGTCCGTATCTATCTATGGAGCTTAGCGATTACAAGCTTGAGTATAAGCCTGCGCTCCAATACGAAGTTCGCGCTCAAGTTAACCGACGGGAGCCTAATGTGAATTTCCAGTGTGATTTGGTCGGTTTTACACCGTTGGCTGAAGGCTTCAATTTAACGCGTACAGATGCGTATGGGATATCTTTCGATGAATTATCCTCCACCGTACTTTTAACTGAGCCGCCGTCTAAGGGACGTTACGTTCAACCTGGTGTGGATTTATCTGAAAGGGGGTTTAAGAGGCTTCTCAGAGGTTTAAAGGTAAATACCTCGATGAGGCTTGCTCAAGTAGTCTTTTATCACTCTGGCTTAGGTTATGCTTCTCAAACTTCAGATAAGAAGGCTTTCATCGAGGAGTGCCGTCGAGAGGCTAAGCGTCTTATAGAGGAGAAAATTAAGCAGGAGTTTGATAGTCTTCAGAAGATCTTGGAGAATGTAAGAGAGGAGTATAAGCGTAAGAAAGAGATGATGATGAAGAGCGCTGATGAGCTTGAAGAACTTACGAAGAGCGTTAAACGGCTTAAGAGTGAGCTTAGTGATGCCCGTAGATCTAGTAAGCCTGTTCGGAGAATTAAAATGATGGTTGAAGCGAGGGAGGAGAGAATTGAAAAGCTAAAGAGGAGAGTTACTGCATTGGAGGAAGAGCTAAGAGAGCTTAAAAAGTACGAGGATGCTCTACTACAGGATTGGAATGCTAAAATGAACTCTATAAGGGAGAGGTATATGAATCTCGAAAAAACGGCTGTTAGAAACTACGTTATACAGCCTACTTCTAAAGAACTTGAAATAACTCTCCTCCAACTTGTATGGGTACCCACGTTTAAAACAGTTTTAACAGTTTCCACCGGCGATGTTAAGACTACTATGGTAGTAGTTTGGAACGCTGTTAATGGTAGAGGGTTCTATGGGGAGTGTATAGAGTGCGGCAGAACCATGGATACTCCAGATGAGTTTCTACTATGCGGAGTCTGTCTTAAACCTGTATGCGATGAGCATAAGCACCTATGTGAAAAATGCGGTAAACCCGTATGTTCAATCCACTCTTGGAAGTGTAGTATTTGCAATAAGATGCTGTGCGATAACGAGGAGAAATATACGTGCGGCTTATGTTCAAAACTCGTCTGTAGCGAATGCGCCAGAAAATGCGTAGAATGCGATGGAAATATCGCATACTGTCCAAATGATGTTGTTGAATGTATTCACTGCGGTTTAAATTTGTGTAGAGAGCATTTCAAAGAGCATTTAACGTGGTGCGACGTATGTGGTGAAGAAGTATGTATAAAATCTTCCAGTATCTGTTCACTATGTGGTAAAACTCTCTGCTCTTCATGTGTAGTTAAATGCTCTGAATGCGGAAAGTCTGTCTGCCCAGATCACGCATGGATCTGCAACGTCTGCGGTAAAAGCTTCTGCTCAAATGAGGAGAGGCATATTTGCGAAGTCTGCGGTAAACCAGTATGTGGCAACGATGCTGTTAAATGTCAGTCTTGCGGGGGTTTCATAGGGCGAACTCGCATCGTTAAATGTCCCAATTGTGGCCGGGAGGTCTGTGAAAACTGTATAGTCGTTAAAAGGAAGGGTTTATTTAGAGACATCGGCTGCAAATTATGTCTTGGTGAATAGATTTTTTGGACGTCGTAAACGAGGGAGACTACATACTTCTCTATTTAGACAGTAGGAGAAGCTTCCTAATTGAAGCTACCGATAGGATCTTCCATACGCATAGGGGGTATTTAAAGCTTAAAGAGCTTATAGGCCAGCCTTACGGGTCACGGGTTAGAAGCAGTATGGGCGTAGAGTTTACAATACTAAAACCAGCTCTTAGAGATTTCATACTTAAAAAGTTTAGAAGACCCACTCAAATAGTCTATCCTAAAGATGCGGGTTTAATTTTAACCTATACTGGTATAGGTCCCGGGTTTAGAATCGCAGAAGCTGGAGTTGGTTCTGGCGCCTTAACAGCTTTCCTCGCATACTACGTTAGACCAACTGGTAGAATCTACGGTTATGAGATTAGACCAGACTTTATTAAGATTGCTAAGAGAAACCTCTCTCAAACTGGTTTAATGGACTACATCGAGCTTAAGCTTAAAGATGTTAGAGAGGGATTTGATGAGAAAGATTTAGATGCCGTAGTCTTAGATCTTCCGACTCCTTGGGATGTTGTATCTAAAGCTTACGATGCTTTAAAAAACAGCGGCATCTTCGTAAGCTTCAGTCCAACTATAAACCAAGTGGAAAAGACCTTTGAAGCCGCTAGAACCCAAGGCTTCACCTCTATAGAGGCTGTTGAATGTTTAGAGCGGCATTTCAAAGTTAAAGCTGGTGAAACAAGACCTGAAACAGTTATGATAGGTCATACAGGCTACTTGGTTTTCGCACGTAAATCCTTAAAATCGAACTAGTTTCTAAGTATGTGATAGAAAGGTTAATAAATAGTTAAGGTTATTTTCAACTAGCCTATTAGAGGTTAACCTTATGTGGATTCCAAGATGGCTTGGCGATTGCTACTCGAAACTTTATGCAAAGTTTGGAATCGATCTATTCACTTTAAATGAAGCTAGGGAAGTTTTACCATTTAGTGAGAATAAGATTTCCGTCGCCTTTAGTATGCTTCACTCTAAGAGGTTTTTGTTGGTTTTTAGTCGGAAAAAGCCTAGAATGTATAGGCTTTTAGACCCTGAGAACATGGTTTTCCTAGCGTCTGGACTTGTTAAGAATTTCGATAGGATTTACCAAGAAGCATATCTAAAACTTATACTTGATTGCCTTTATGCCTCTCTCAAGCTTTTAGATTTAGAGAGTTTTGCTGTCTACGGCTCTGTAGCTAGGGGTAAGGCGTCAAACACAAGCGACCTAGACATCCTTCTGATTTCAGATTCTCTCCACGGTAGTATAGCGTCTAGGATGAAGGAGATGTGTAAAATTAATGAGTTGGTTCAGGATGAATTGAAATGGCTTAGGAGACATGGCATATACGTAGTTTTAAGCTTCTATCCTTTAAGGAAGAGTGAAGCTGAGAAGCTGCCGATTTTATTCTTAGATTTAACTGAGGATGCCGTGTTATTATACGATAGAGGAAGTTTCTTAGAAGGTCTACTTCTAGATTTAAAGGCTAAGCTTTTAAAGAGCGGAGCAAAGAGGGTGCTTATCGACGGAAACCGTTGGTATTGGGATTTAAAGCCAGATTATAAACCTGGTGAATCCATTGAAATTGCTTAAAATTGCTAAGGCTTATCTTCGTCAGTCTAAGGCTAGATTGGAAGATGCGAAGGATGCCGTTTTAGATGGAAATTACCCCTACGCTGTGAGATTGAGCCAAGAATGCGTAGAACTATGTCTTAAAGCAATTTTGAAAACCGTGGGAGTAGAGTACCCTAAGGTACATGATGTTTCAGACGTTTTACTTGAGATTAAAGATAGGTTTCCGGAGTGGTTTAAAGTCGAATTGGATTTTCTATGTTATTCGTCGAGGATATTAACTATGAAAAGGGAATTGTGCTTCTACGGAGGTGAAGAAGCGCTATTGCCGCCAGATGAAGTAGTAAATAGGGAGGATGCAGATGATGCTACATCTAGAGCGGAGCATGTTTATAAATTGTGTGAAAAGCTCTTTGAAGAAGCTGAGAAGGAATGAATCTTCAACCCTAGGAGGTTTTACAGTAGATTTTTAAAGCCACGTCTTTTTCAAGGTTCTCAACTGTCAACTGGATTTTTCCGTTAACTGTAACTACCTCTTCAGTTTTCACGTTTGTTCCAGCATACGTATTCCAGTATTCAACCATGTAGCTTCCGTTTTTGAAATCGTACAATTCGATTTCGGCTTTTTCAACAGGTTCTATAGGTATGTTGTTTACTACGTTCCACCATGTGTGGTCTTTATTCTGAACCCATAAGAGCGCGGCAGTCTCATTTTTAAGACCTATTACCCTTATCTTACTCTGTTTAGCTACGGCGTTCGTAAACTTTACGTAGTCGAATGTAAACCAGTCTCCTCCTGAATTGTCAATTTTCACCTCATGAAGCCCAGGTGGGACTTCAATTTTAACGTCTAAATCGTATTCTCCAGCTTCACCGTCATTCTTACCGTCAATATCTTTGAAAACTTCTCTCCGCACTAAAGAGTCGTCTACGTATATGTCTAAAACGGCTCCACTTCTGCTTACGGAGTTTATATGTATTATAGCTTCCCCACCGTATGGGGGTGAGACTATGAAGGTTGGGTTATTTCTAAGCTCTGGATGGGCTCTTCCATGTATGAAGGATGAAAGCTGTGAGATGTTTGTGACCGTTCCATCAATGTTTATTCTGAATACATTGGCTTCGGGTTTAACCCATCCCAAGTTCGGATATAATGTGATCTCCGTTAAATCTTCCCTTTGAAATTTGCTTGGAATTAAAACGTTAGCTTGTACTCTAATGAATCTACTCTTCTCTGGATCTACACCTTTAAGGTAGTTGCTTAAAGCTCTGAAGTGTCCGTAGAGGTTGTACGGGTGGATGTAGTTGTCCCACCACCAGAGCATGGACGTAGATGCTGAACCTGAGAGTATAGATGACCATATTCCATTGTGCAGTTCAACACCTTCAAAATCCCTATAATAGTATGGATTATCAAACCACCTCCAATCCGCTCCGAATTCTGTGATTAAAACAGGTTTCCCATAGCTAACCCATAGATTTTCAATGATCTCTGGGATTACACCTGCAATGTCTTTGAAAGACTGGGGCCCATACTTGTGGATCGTTACGAAGTCTACTCCGTTTAAGCCTCCTAGCTTAGGATCTGAGCTTGTTGTAATCAAGTGGTTATATGGATCTATTCCTCTGATGTATTCGGCGACCTCTTCATGCCACTTAGCAACAGTGTTAAAATCGTAGTTGTCTGTTAATTCAACTTCATTCCAAAGCTCCCACGATAGGATATGCGTGCTATACCCCCATCTGGCGACTATATACCTTAAACGATTTTTAAATAGACTCATAGCATTCTCATCGGTCCAGAAGTCTTCCGGCTTACTTAATGGTCCGCCGTTTTTAACATTGTATGGGTTGTCATTCCACTGCCCTGTTAATCCGCCCGATTGCAACTGTCCATGGTTCATAAGGCATAGGATTATGTATATACCATCCTCCTCAGCTTTTCTAATCACATAATCTAAACGCCACGCCTCAGCTAGATCGTAGTATCCGAGTTTTCTCCACTCTATTCCAAATGCCCAAGGTGCCATCCAAATCCTAGTTATGTTTTCCCCCGCCTTTCCCATGGCTGAGAACCATTCATCGTAATCGAACGTGCCTCGGAAGCCAAACCAGCAGACATTATGCCCTATGAAGAAGAAGGCTTCACCGTTTTCAATTTTAAAATACCTTCTATCCGATTCGCTTATTCTGATAAAGCCTTCATTATCAGATTTATAGACGTTGAATGTATGTTCTTCCGAGGTTACACTATAGCTGGGTGTCTTGAGGATTACGTGAAATTTATAACTGCCCACTTCTACTGGTGTAAACCTTATCTTCCAGTAAGGTTCACCTAAGGGGGCTAAATTTTCCCTTCCATCTACGAGTTCACGTTTAAACTCTTGATGGTAGAAGGCTGGAATTTCTATTGTTTCACCTGTAGGTGTTTCGACTAAGGCTGAGACTTCCACTTCCTCCGGGTTGAATGGATTTTTGAAGTTGCCAGTTACGTTTAAATCTACTTCCAGAAGACCATATAGGGGAACATCCTGAGCGTTTACTCTGATTATGCTTAGATTAGGCTTCATAGGGGGCTTCTCCACTCTAAGGTAGTTGAAGTAATAGAATATAATGGTTAACCCCAAGACTATGAAAATTGTTGGAAGCAGCTTCTTCATACATTGATTTCTCAAGAATACTCCCCGTAGATGTCCCTCTACCCCT
>JAWCKO010000012.1:0-14720 GCA_038851915.1 Bathyarchaeia archaeon | reverse complement strand
CTAGCAGATAGTCCACCTGGCGGCATCCCTTGAAATTGCTTCTCTTTTATAAATTTCATACAGGGTATCTGTATCCATTCTATAGACTCCCTAGGGATGTTTCTAAAGTGATAACTGAGTTTCTTAGATAGATCGTTGAAAGCTAAACGTTCATGCTCTCTCATTATTCCCTCGCAACATCCAATGTTTACTCTACCGTTTCTCATAACTTCTATGTAAATTACATTAGGTCGAATATTCAAAGGTGAAGAGTATATTCCCCCTTCTCTAGGAAGGATCCGTGAATCTGTAAGCGCGGATGAAAAGGCATTGATATGTTCACTTTCCAATAGTTTCAACTTGCTCCAACTCAAATGTAACAGTAGTTACATTTAAAGATTTTTAGCCCTCTAACCAGACAGAAAGAAAACGCATAAATAGAGTTCTACTGGAACATTTAACAGAAATGTCAAACATTGACAAGCCAAATAGATTCTTCATACTTCTCTATGAGGCCCCTGAAAAGCCATCACGTTTGAAAGTTAAAGTATGGAGGAGGCTTAAAATGCTGGGAGGAATCTACCCCAAGCTTTCACTATGTATAATACCTGTTAGTGAAACATTAAACAAGGAAATTTTAAAAGCCTTAGAAGAACTAAGAGAAGTAGAGTTTACAGTTTTCACATCAAAACCATTAAGAGATGAAGATTTGGAAAACATTCTTCAAAAATTTAAAGAGAGCAGAGAAAGAGAATATATGGAGATAGTTGAAGAGTGTAAAGAATTTCTAGAAGAAATAGAGAGGAATATAAACTTGAATAATCTTACTGAAGAAGAATATGATGAATTAGAAGAAGAATTAGAAGCATTGAATAAATGGTATAGGAAAGTAACGGAAAGAGACCTATGGGGAATACCTACGAAGAAGGAAGTAGAATCTTATCTTGAAAAATGTAAAGAAGCATTATTTTCATTTGCAGAAAAAATACTTGAGAAAAAATAAACTTTTAACATTTAAAGACTGCCTTAAACTCAAGTTAGGGTTGTAAAAACCCTTGCTGAAGATGGGGGCATACATTAGGGTGTAAAGTTTATCAACTTGGATGGTGTTTCTTTCTTATACGAGTGGTCCATAAATGTCAAAAGCCTATGAAAAAGCTCCCGAGTGTAATATAGGTACTGCAGGACATGTCGACCATGGCAAAACTACGCTTGTAGAAGCGCTTACTGGTATTTGGACAAGTAGACATAGCGAGGAAATAAAACGAGGAATAACCATTAAACTAGGATATGCTGACGCAGGGTTTTATAGATGCTCATTTTGCCCACCTCCAAAATGTTACTCACCCCAACCAATATGTCCAAACTGTGGATCTAAAACAGAGCTTCTGAGGGTTGTAAGTTTCGTAGATGCCCCGGGTCACGAAGTACTTATGGCCACTATGCTTTCAGGTGCGGCAGTTATGGATGGTGCCCTGCTTGTCATAGCTGCTAACGAGCCTTGTCCCCAACCTCAGACAAAGGAACATCTAGCTGCTTTAGAAGTAGTTGGAGTTAAGAATATTGTGATCGTTCAAAACAAGATTGAACTTGTGACTCCGCAAGACATATTGAAAAACTACCATCAGATTGAGGAATTCGTTAAAGGTACGATAGCGGAAGATGCTCCTATAATACCCATATCCGCCCAGAACAAGGTTAACATAGATTATTTAATAGAAGCTATTGAAAAGCATATACCTACACCTAAACGAGAGTCAGCAAAGCCGCCCATAATGTACGTTGTAAGATCATTTGACGTTAATAAACCTGGAACAAGAGCTGCGGAACTTTCCGGAGGAGTAGTCGGAGGAACAATAGTTCAAGGCGTACTTAGAGTTGGAGATGAAATCGAATTACGGCCAGGAATAATATCAACCGATAATTCTGGTCGAAGCACCGCTCAACCCCTAATAACTAGGATTATTTCGTTAAGACATGGAGGTTTAGATGTTAATGAAGCTAGGTGCGGTGGATTGGTAGGTGTGGCTACAAGTTTAGACCCAAGTTTAACTAAAGCCGATAATCTCGCTGGAAACGTGATCGGCAAGCCTGGTATGTTACCAGATATAGTCGATGAAATAACATTGGATATTTCACTTTTTGAAACGGTGGTTGGAGTCGCGAAACAACTTAAAGTAGAGAAGATCAAGCTTAAAGAACCTTTACTTTTAAACATTTTAACAGCCATAACACTTGGTGTTGTGAAAGACGTTAAAGAAGGACATGTAACGGTAAATCTTAAAAAGCCAGTATGTGCTTCAAAAGGGCAAAGGGTTGCGATAAGCCGTAGAATAAATGATAGATGGAGGCTCATAGGATACGGTGTAATTATTTGACGGTTAAATTGGTCGTAGATGCAAGCTTTCTCCTTGAATGTATTCGAAGAAAAATTGACATAATTGAGGAGCTACAAGAGAAATTGAACTCACGAGTTAGAATAGTTGTTTTAAAGCCGGTCTACGATGAAATGCTTAGATTAAGCACTGGTTCCAATAGGAAAAGTCGTTATGCTAGACTTGCAATCCAACTGCTAAACAGAACCGGAATGGAGCTTGTAGATGTAGATGGAAAAGGAACTGTGGATGCACTTATAGAACAGTATGCCCACAAATTGAAGATCCCTGTGGCTACTAATGATTTAAATCTTAAAAAACGGTTGGTAAGGTTAAAAATACCAGTCCTATACGTTAGAGGACTTTCAAGAATAGATGTCGATGGAGGAGAATACTTAGGCATTATTAAGGAATCACAAGATCGGCAATGTCGATAGAGATGTTGCAGATTCTTGCGAATTCAGGTATTAGAAAGCTCATCTTCTCCAGGTTGATTGAAGATATGACACGGTTAAACTGCTCTTTTTCAATCCTAGCAAACTCCGCCTTTCTGAAGTCTTTAGTTAGAAAAGCCTCCATAGATTTCACATATATGTTTGCCAACATTTCTAGCATCGCCTTAACATTTTCAACAGCAATACCATTAAAATTCTGCTCCCCAAGAAGTTTCTCAGATATTGAAACTATACAGTCAGCTATAGACTCTATAAAGAAGGCAACCAGACGATAATCCATGCAGTCTAAAGGGGAAATACCGAGCTTACTACTCAACGATGGATTTTGAATAGCCATTCTTAAAATACGTACCAGTAGGAAGTATAACTTGTCGACTTCATCATCCCTTATTATTATCGATTCGAGTAAACTATGTTCGGTTAAGGCATCTTTAAGATCTTTAAGCATTGCTACTGTAAGCAGATACTCTCTACGCAGAACTTTTATAGGTGGAACCGAGGCTGGCTCTATAAAACATTGAAGCTCTATTGACGATGCAGATTCTTCAACTATTTCTAAACCTATGAGCCTCCTCGCCAAGCTTTTAATTCTCTCTCTATCCGTAAGGGTTATCCTGCCACTTGGAGATCTCACAATAATTGAATCGTATCCAAGCCAATAACGACTTGTAATCTTCTTCTCAACATCTGGAGAAATTTCAATAAGAATACTTTTAGACGCATCTCTAACTCTTTCAACTGGGTAGAGGACTAAAGCTCCATCCTCTCTCTCCTCTATGAAAAGAGGAGAACCTTTCTTTAAACTGTGACGCGAAGCCCACGGCTTGGGAAGCGATATGAAAAGAGAGCCCGAGCTAAATTGAATTTTTCTGATTTCCACAGAAAAAAATAATAGAGAAACTACCTTAAAATCTTAAATGATCCTTAGATATTTTTAAAGACTTTAACACTGGATTAAAATACGTTTACCTGTTTCAGCAGATTCTAGTATAGCATCACATATTACGTCTACTCTCCAACCGTCTTCAAACGTAGCAGCATATGGAGCTACAGACCTATCATTGACCACGCAATCTAGGAAATGGCATAGCTCGTTCTTAAAAGTATCCTCCCATCCGCCTATATGTCCATGAGGCCAGAAGTACCTGTAGAATGGATGGTAGCTCTCTGTTACAAGAACCTCATGCCAACCCATTATATCCCTAACTGGCTCCTCCCTCCAGTATACTCTTAACTCGTTTAAACGCTCGAGATTAAACTCTACGGAGGCTTTTTCACCGTTTATTTCGAAGCTGTTGTAGTTTTTACGTCCACCTGCAAATCTAGTGGCTTCAAGTGTTCCAATAGCACCGTTGTCAAATTCAACTACAGATGCGAAGGCGTCTTCAACTGTCACTGGACCCTTTTTACTTGGATCTTCAGGTAGGGGCCTCTCTTTTATAAACGTCCGTGTAACGGCAGATACAGCTTTAATATCACCTACGAGAAATCTAGCTAGATCTATTATGTGTGATCCTAAATCTCCTAAGGGACCTGAACCCGCTACATCTCTCCTTAAACGCCACACTAGTGGGAAGGTGGGGTCCATAATCCACTCTTGAAGGTAACGTGCTCTGAAATGGTAAATTCTACCTAGTAAACCATCCTCTATGAGTTTCTTAGCGAGCCTGACGGCTGGCACGAATCGATAATTGTAAGCACACATATGTTTAACACCAGCTTTTCTAACAGCTTCAAGCATTCTCCTAGATTCTTCAGCGCTTCTACCGAGTGGTTTTTCACATATTACATGCTTACCGGCTTCAGCAGCAGCTACAGATGGTTTAGCATGCAAATTATTAGGCCCACAATTGTCGAAAATTTCAATATCAGGGTTTTTGATGAGCAGACTCCAATCCGTACAATACTGTTCGAACCCAAATCTTCTAGCAGCTTCAGAAACAGCCTCTTTAGTTCTACCACATATTGCTACAAGTCTGGGCAGTGCTGGTGGAGGCCAGAAGTATGTTGGAATAGATTTCCACGCATGTGCGTGGGCTTTACCCATAAAAGCATAGCCTAAGACGCCGATCCCCATGCTTTTAATCTCTTCAACCTTCCGTTCAACCCTAGCCATTGTGACAAAACCTACTTCTTCACCCATGTATCACACCATTAGAAACTATAGCCTGAAATAATTTAAATTTTAGCAAGTAAAAGGATAAATTTAAAATTCCAACTTGAGATAAAAGATTAATGGGAGAATATGAAAATCGGAATCTTCACCGTGCTGTACAATGATAAACCGCTAGATGACGTTTTGAAGTTTGCTTCAGAGCTAGGTTATGAAGCAGTTGAAATAGCTGCTTGGAAGGGAAGCACCCATATAGACGTTGAGAAAATATTGAAGGGTGGAGCATCTGAGTATAAGAGAACGGTTGAAAAGTACGGATTAATAATTTCTGCTTTAAGCAATCATCTTGAAGGGCAACTTATACTGGGTCCTCTAGATGAAAGCACGGATGATTGGTTTAAAGGCCCCCCTGATGAAAAAGTCAAATATGGTATTGCTAGGCTGAGAAAGACTATTGAGGCTGCGGCAGCCCTAGATGTACCTGTAATTAATGCGTTCACCGGATGCCCAGACTGGGCGAAGTGGTACGTGTTCCCACCGGCAAATGAAAAAATTTGGGAGAATTATTGGAGCCTCTTTAAGGACAGGTGGCTTCCAATCTTGGACCAAGCTAAGGATCAAAACATTAAAATAGCCTATGAAACCCATCCGCAGGAAATGAACTATAACTTAGAGACAGCTAAAAAACTCCTAGAAGTATCAGGAAATCATCCATCAGCTGGATTTAATTACGATCCAAGTCATCTGATGTGGCAGGGAATGGACCCCGTTCAATTTATCTACGAGGTAAAAGATCGGATATTCCACTGTCATGCAAAGGATTCTGAAAGAGTTGTTCATAGTGCTTTAACGTCTGGCGTTCTGTCGGTAGGTCCATGGAATAAGGTCGCGAGAGGATTTAGATTTAGAACAGTTGGATGGGGTGAAATGCCGTGGAGACGCATAATAACCGCTCTTCTTGAAACCGGTTATAACTATGTTCTCTCGGTTGAGCATGAAGATCCATGTATGAGCAGGGATTCAGGTGTGAAACAGGCAATAGCATATCTTAAACCTCTACTTACAGTTGAGCCTCCAGAAGTTAAACCATGGTGGTAGCTAACTTACAACCACACTATATCCCTCGATAGATTTTTCAATCACCCAATATTTTTTTTATTACTTTGAAACTCTAACCAAAATAGAGAGGTAAGTTTTATTTCACCCTTTCAATGAAATATAATTCGGCATCATCATCTGTGATTTTCATGTCTCACGGTAGTCCTTCGGGAGAAGCTATTAGACGGCTTAGGAAAGCCGTGGGATTAACGCAGAAGGAACTCGCCAAAAGAGCGGGGTTAAGTCAATCCCTAATTTCTAGAATTGAAAGGGGCGACGTGGACCCCCGTCTCTCAACGGTTAAAAAGATAATGCATGTTATAGAGGGGTCGACTATTAAAGAGGGACAAGTAGCAACCCACATAATGCATAGTCCAGTGATATGTGTTAATGCTAAACAGCCTGTCGAAGCGGCTGTTAAACTTATGAAGAAGAATGACATTTCTCAACTTCCAGTCGTAGATGACAACAACATCCCCATTGGAGCAATTCAAGAGTCAACAATCATTCATCACATGGTGAGAGAGAAAGACTTTAAGAAGCTTTTTAAGATGACTGTCCGAGACATTATGGAGGGGCCTTTCCCGGAAATCCCCTCTAATACGCCTGTTCATGAAATACTTCAAATGTTTTTAAGGGGAGCCCCAGCTGTTTTAGTCGTTGAAAACGGTAAGATCCACGGAATAATAGCTAAAATCGATTTAATAACGACTTTTCTTAGTGTGGAAGCAGGGAAAGTCTTGGAACAGAATTTAAGCTAGGGTGAATCTGAAACACGGGGCAAACTCATCTTGTTAAGCTTGTAATTCCGCATAGCTCGGGAACCAGATCTTAAGAGGAAGCCACTATTGTGAAGCCTTTGAAGATAAGTGGAGACTGTGCTTAGTCTTATCTGTTCATTATAAACTGATTCATATTCCCCTTGAACATCCCTAGATGAAAACCAACCTACTGCAAGCTTATCCATTATTATTCTCTTAATTCTTTCAAGTTTAGTAGAGGATTCAGATTCATCGTTGTATTGCTTACCATTAGATAATCCCCCCATAAGTTCTACTAGATCTAATACCTGGAGGATCTTATTCCTAGATATGGCTCCTTCTAAAGTTATGGTTAATTTCCCACCGGTTTCATCCTCGGCTTCAAACTTTAGCTTTGACTTAGGCATCTATTAATAGATTCACAGGATGAGAGTAAAAAAGTTACTGGAGATCTTGTGAAAAGAAAAGCTAAAAATTTCAGTTATTTTTAAGAAAAGATTGCAACTTTCAAATTTTCTTTTTCTACAGATTCACAAAAGAGAGAATTTAATAAAAGAAGTTTATAGGACTTTTCTCGAAAAATTCCAGTAGAAATCGAGGGGTTCCTCATTCACAGTGAAAGTGAATGTCTAAAGGATTAGAATAGATAAATTTTAACAAGAAAAGGTTTATTTTTCTTGTGGAGTTAACTTGAGAATGAAAATGTGAAAAACAGGTAAGTTATTTGTATGGTGAACCCCAGACCCCTAGATTTCAACTGGAAAGAATAAGGAATGTTTGGTGAAATTCTTCTAATAGTATAGAAATTTATGAAATTCTCCCCCATTTTTTGTTTCCATGGTTTAAATATAAATTTTTCAGTTTAAATATTTTAACAAATAAGTTTACATAATGTTCACAGTCTTTCTCAGATTGTAGAGAGAAGCTGGAGGAGAAATATTAGGGGGAGGGTGGTTGTTTAATTAAAGAAACTTGAAGGTACATTTTCCTCTACTAATAAGTTTTTATCATTTTCTCTCCAGTAAAAATCTAGGTGGAAATCTGGAAAACTCTCCCCTCTCCAATATCTTTGACAGGTATATTGAGGGTTCTACGATTTTTAAAAATAGAGAATGTCTTAGACATGATTATGTTCCCGATTTTCTACCCCATAGGGAAGATCAAATAGCAAGGCTTGGGTTAATCCTTGCACCAACACTTAAGGGAAATAGGTGCTCAAACATATTTGTCTATGGAAAACCTGGCACTGGTAAAACAGCTGTAGCTAGATATGTTCTTAAACATCTTTCAAAGAAAAGTATTGAAATTGATAATCCATTAAAAATTTGTTATATAAACTGTAGGACTGATGGCTCAGACTACAGGATTTTAACACAATTATGTGAGAGTATTGGAGTTAATGTTCCCTTCACTGGTCTTTCAACAAGCGAAGTCTTCAAGCGTTTTAAGAATGGGTTGAAGACGCTTGGGGCTATTCTCATAATAGTCCTCGATGAAGTCGATATTTTAGTTAAAAACTATGGGGACGAATTACTCTACAAACTTACGAGAATAAATGAAGAATCTGAGTATGGAAAACTTGTGATAATAGGTATATCCAATGATCTTCAATTTAAAGACTACTTAGACCCCAGAGTTTTAAGCTGTCTAAGTGAAGAAGAACTTGTCTTTAGACCCTATACCGCTGACGAACTTTACGACATCCTACAGGATAGAGCTAAACTTGCGCTTAAACCCAATACTTATACTGAAGCTACTTTAAGACTTTGCGCGGCTTTAGCTGCGTCTGAGCATGGAGATGCTAGAAGAGCTTTAGACCTTTTAAGAGTTTCAGCTGAAATAGCTGAAAGAGAAGTAGCAAACAGTGTTCTTGAAGACCAGGTTAGAATTGCTCAAAGTAAAATCGAGGAGGATAGAGTGCTTGAAGTTCTGAAAACACTTCCACTCCATTCTAAACTTCTTCTATCGAGCATTTTTCTTTTGAAGAAACGTGAGTTAGGAAGTCGCATGATGACAGGTAGCATATATGAGGTTTACATGGAACTTTGCTCTGAGACCGGTTTAGAACCTTTAACGCAGAGAAGAGTAAGTGGATTGCTAGCCGAGCTTGATGCATTAGGGATAATAAATGCTAAAGTTGTGAGTCTTGGACGGCATGGCCGTTCTAAACAAATAAAGCTTAATATACCGTTGAAGACTGTAAGATCCTTCTTAACTGGGGATCCAAGATTAACATTTATCTTAGAGTATTCTCCCAAGTCTCTGATTTGAAAAAAGATGATAAGAATTATCTAGTAGATTAATCAGGTTTTAGTGAAAGCTGTACATGAAAGTCTTAGCAATAGAGGATGGGTGTTTTACTGTTGAAAAACGTTTATTAAATGACGCTATTCTCATAGGTGTTGTTATGGATGGCTTTACACTGAAAGACATTTTCATAGATACGGTTAAAGTCGATGGTTTAAATGCTACTGATAAAGCCTTAACATTCATATCGGAGACGGGTGTGTTAGACCTAATCCTCCTCCATGGAGTGCCATATGCTGGCTTCAACCTAATAGACGCGCGTAGGATATATGAGGAAACGTCGTATCCAGTCATATGTATACTTAACCGTAAGCCAGATATCCACCGCGTTGAAAGGGCTTTAAGGTTAAGATTCTCAGATTGGCAAGAGCGTCTCCAGATAATAAAGAAAAGTACTCCAGTGGAACTCTCTATAGGTTGCATAAAGCTTATTGTAGCCGTCCAAGGCTTAACTTTAGATGAAGCCTCTAAATTGCTAAGAGAGACTACGCTTTTAGGAAAATCACCAGAACCATTAAGAGTTGCAAAGCTTATAGCTAAAGGGCTTCCGCCTTTGCTTCCAGACTGGCCCCTCTAAAATCGATGTAGATCACTTGGAGGGTTTTTAAATTCACAATTGGGACAACGCCTGGCAATGGTTTTAAACCATTCCTCCTCTGATACTCCGTTTGATTCTGCCAAGCACCAGAGTTTACGATTAAACTATTTCTGTAAAATCTATGTCTAGCAACATGGACGTGTCCTGAGTGGAAAATGGTCGGTTCTCTTTCAATTACAAGGTAATCTTCTGCTTCAGGAGCTATCGCCGTTCTCAATCCATATATGGGTGTTAAATGCCTTGCTTTAAGTAAAATCTCCATGGCTTTATCTGGCTCTTGAAAGGTTAATCCAGGTACGTATGCTATCACATCATCTAAACTTCTACCGTGATGCATAAGCACATCCACACCATGTATAGATATCCAACATGGATTCCCAAGAATTCTAACGTTATCTAAATCGTAAAGCAGCTCTGAATATTTCCTAAAAATCGCAGGTTGAGGAAGCGCCTGTCTAGAAGCATCGTGGTTTCCAGGTATAACCACCGTCTCTATGTGTTCTGGGATTTTAGTGAAATAATCTGCAACAAGCTTATACTGTTGCGTTAAGGAATCTACGGCAAGTTCTCTATCTTGACCTGGGTAGACTCCTACACCGTCAACTAAATCTCCGCATACGAGAAGATACTTAACTCTACCAGCCAATTCTCTAAAAGGTTCAGATCCTTCTAAGCCATTCAACCACCTTAAAAATTTTTCAAAGCATTTTTCCATGAAAAGCTTGCTTCCAACGTGAATATCTGATGTTAGAACAGCGTAAACTTCTTCATCGCTTCTTCTAGGTTTATGATCCGGTACGTCTGGAAATATTACGTCATCTGCTAGAACGACGTCATCTGCTACTTTAACACCGGATACGCAGATAACTTGGTCCTGTAAAACCATAAGGGCTTTTTCAATCAACTTTCTGTCTGAATTCTCAGAAATTATAACGGTTATTGAAGATTCAAAGTCCTCCAGCTGGATTCTGAAGCCTCTCCGCTTGATTTTTTCAGTTACCATCCCTATGAACTTCACACGGCTTTTCGAGCTGGCTTTTAACGCGTTGGATATCGTCGTACTGTCTCTAACATCCATTCTTCTCCTCAGTATTTTCTCGAGCTTCTTAAACCTGCTTTTAAAGTATTGATAGAAGTCATCTATACTGTTTCCACCGTGGATTATATCCGTAGGATCAAATAAAACCTCAAGTTTAGACTCTACCTCTCTAGCTGACGCTTGCTTAACAGACACAGATACCTCTACCTGCTCTCTTTTTACTTCACAGTATTCTTCAACATCGTTAAGCGTTATAATGAAACCCCCCCTCTCCATAACTTTACCTAGAATTCCATCAACGGCCGTATTTAGCATACTTTTATCAAGTTTACTGAGTTTTTCCAAAGCCTTCGGCTCTATTTGTAAACCATGTGTTACAATTATTCGTACAACGTTTTTCAATTCTTCCGAACTCATCTATACGATAAACATTTAACGTGGTATCTAATTTTAACAGTTTTACTATTTTCTAGTTAACACGTCCATAACTTACCATCAATATTTTAGAAATATGTTTAAGTCGATGTTTTTCCATAAATTTTTAGATTTAAGTGCCCTCTATTTTCAAACCTAGGCACACGGGTAAATGCAAAATATGTGGGTTAGAGTCGCCACTGATATCGAGCTACCTAGGAGTCTGCGTAAAGTGCATACGTGAAGACCCTGAAGAAAGCTTGAAAGTAGTTTTAGATCCGCATAGAAAAGCTAGGGAGCAGTATAGATTACCGCCACAACCATGTAAAATACAAAGCGGTATTAAATGTAATATATGTTCAAATGAATGTGCTATGAGCGATGGTGATGTGAGCTTCTGCGGTTTAAGATGGGTTGAAAATGGACAGTTAAAATCACATGTAGATAATGATAAAGCACTATTATACTACTATCTTGACCCACATGTGACAAATTGTTGTAGTGCATGGTTTTGCCCGGCGGGAACGGGTGTAGGATATCCACAGTATGCATATACTAAGGGGCCGGAGTACAATTACTATGATCTAGCCATCTTCTTCTATGGATGTAATTTTGATTGCTTATTCTGTCAGAATTATTCCCATAAAAGGTTTGAAGAAGCACGGGTTGTAACAGTTAAAGAACTTATTCATGCGACATTATCGAATACACGTATATCGTGTTGGTGCTTTTTCGGAGGCTCTCCAGAACCACAACTGCCCTTTGCTATAAACGCTTCAAAACGTATTCTTGAGCATCTTCACACGGGGAGAATTTTGAGAATTTGTTTTGAATGGAATGGTTGCGGTAATAAAGCCCTAGTCGACGAAGCAGGTGAGCTCTCCCTTAAAACAGGTGGGAATATAAAATTTGATCTTAAAGCCTTCTCTAACTCTTTAAGCATAGCTTTAAGTGGTGTTTCAAATAGGAGAGCTTTTGAGAATTTTGAAGCCCTTTATAATCGTTTTTACATGGACCGCCCCAACCTGCCGGTTTTAACTGCTACTACGCTTCTTGTACCCGGCTACGTAGACTCAGAAGAAGTAGAAGGCATAACTAAGTTTCTAGCCGACTTAAACCCTGAAATCCCATACTCCCTCCTCGTTTTCCACCCTAACTACTTGATGAGAGATTTGCCGGTTACCCCTATGGAGCAAGTCGTAAAATGCTACAGAGTAGCTAAAAGCCATCTTAAAAATGTCCACATTGGAAACCTGTATCTTATAGGCTTCTATTCAATGGGAGATTTTGAAAACATCTACGGAGGATCGTATTGACTCGAAGATTTAGAGGAATCAAATGATATTAGTTCACTT
This sequence comes from Bathyarchaeia archaeon, assembly GCA_038851915.1. GTDB lineage: Archaea > Thermoproteota > CALKCG01 > B24 > B24 > DTBU01. Next base: position 2,226 of record JAWCKO010000012.1, on the reverse strand, counting down.
GATGTTATTATCCCCCTGTACAAGAACGAGACTTGCCTTATGGTAAGTTTAAAATCGAACTCGTTCAAAGCAGCGATACAATCTACTGGTAGAATGACTTTAAATCCTCTTAAAGCAGCACTTCCAGCCGTATGGAGCACACATATATTTGCAACGACACCTGTTAAGATAACGTTTTCAACCCCGGCTCTATTGAGAATGTCTTCAAGCTCCGTATTGAAGAAAGCGTCGTAGGTTTCCTTCTTAACTATAAATTCGTCTGGGTTTGGCTTCAACTCATCTACTATTTCAGCGCCTCTAGTTTCTGCGACGCAATGTTTCGGCCATATTCTAAATTCTGATGCATCCTCTTGATGCCAGTCTTGTGTGAAAACCACAGTTAATCTATTCGCTCTGCACTTGTTTAAAAGAGCCTTTAAAGGAGCTATTATTTTCTCAGAGCCTGTCACGTAAAGTCTACCATTACCATATATAAAGTCCTTCTGCATATCTACTATTATGAGGGAAGTTTTATTAGCCGTTAAAACACATCGCTCCATAACACTCTCAAACATCAATATTTGTTTCAAAACCTACCTATATATATCTTCCGAGAAAGACTTCTAGTTTGGGAAATCATACATTCTCAAAATAAGCGACATGGAGAAACTTATAGTGGATGTAAAGGTTTAAATAGAGCCATCATAGAGGAATTGTAATTTTCCTCCATAAATTTTGAGGTGTAGATGTGGAGAATCCCATAAAAATATGGTGGCAAAATCTAGGTGGGGATTAAGAAAATAAAAATACTAAATCAATTGGAGAATTAGAGGATGAATTAAAAATTGAGGGATATCTATAGATATAGATCAAAGGATTGCCATGGTGTATCTTAAGAGATGTTTGTACCTATAGGATGGCATTTCCTCTTAAACGTTGTATTATTGGGTATTCTACTTCTGAATAGATACCTTTATTTACTATTTCGTTTTTAATTTTGGTGGAGCTGAATTCCCGTGGAATTAAAAGAACAGCCAAGCAATAGAGCTATTTTAATAGCTGGAGTATTGATGATTATATCACTTCTAGTACCTTGGACCATGATAATAGGTGTAACAAATTATTATGTTCCCGGCTCTTCGGTAGAAGAAACTTTTGCAGTTTTAGAGTTTCCTCTAGTAGGCTACGCCTACTCTAATATGAATGGAGAAATTTTCCAAGGATGGATTGAAATTTTCCCAGTTAGATCCATAGCAGCTCTAATGGTTCTTGTAAGTGGAGTAATATTGCTGAAAGAATCTAAGCGAAAAGAAATAGACATACGTTCTATTACGATCGCCATCATAATAGGTTTAGCTGCACCGACAATCTTTAGTGCTATAGATAGTGTTTACGTATCTTTTCCACAGGCTTCAAACCTCTCTCAGTCATATTGGATAATACCGATAGGAGTAGTTTTACCCATAATAGCAGGTGCGTTATCTGTCTACAATATACTTAAGAAGTCTCTAACCGTTAGCATAACTCCGCCTCCACGCATAGAAGGAGTTTATACCGTCTACAGATGCCCATTCTGCGGCCATTCTATAACTGCGAACTATATGTATTGTCCAAACTGCGGTGCCAAGTTGACACGTAACTCCATACGTTAAAATTATATTATCGAAGTTTGCTTCTTTTTCTCTTCTTCTTCCTTCTTCCTCTTCATCTCTTTCTGTTCCCTCTCAAGCCACATCATAGTTATATCTCTATCATACTTAAGAAGCTCAAAACCTATGCTCATAAGATTTGTAACGATTTCCCGTACCAATTCAGGCTCCATCTTCTCCATGATTCCGTAATTCGTAAACCACTCGTCGAAGCCTTGAAGGCTCTGTTGGTAGGTCGCTATAAGCTGTCTACCGAATCTTATAACCTCCGCTTTATCTAAAGTCTTAATCTTCTCCTCAAGGTTCTTCCTCTCTTTAAGCAAATAATCTACATATCTATAAAACGACATTAAACCTCACACCCAATTAGATTGAAGCCCTTGGTTCTACTTAAAGTTTAGGATAGCATTTTTATGGCTGATAAAACACCCCAGAACTTAAATCGCCATGCAAAATCCAATCATATTTTTGATTATAGGTTTAAAATTTATGTTTTAAACCTTTCTCAGAGTATTTCAATGCTTAAAATTCTAAGCCATTTTAGAAAGCTCAACATTTCAGCCTATACAAACCAAATAAAGGGGAGTCCCCAGAAGAA
>JAWCKO010000011.1:0-14731 GCA_038851915.1 Bathyarchaeia archaeon | reverse complement strand
AACTTTCACTACATTTAGATTCGCATCTTCAAATAGTCTTCTCAGACTTTCAGGTGTGAAAGCCCAACAGTGGAAACCCCACTCTTTAGCATAGAACTTTCCCTCTTTTAAGATGTTAAACGCCTCCTCTAAATCTTGCCTCATCACGGCGCTTCTGACGGCTGAGAAGAGGCTATCTACGCCTGCACATATGTAGGACCCAGGTTTAAGCACTCTCGCCAACTCCTTAACCGCCTTCCGTGGATCGCTACAGTAGGATATTGGGTCTCCTTCTGCGAGTACAAAGTCGAAGTAGCTGTCTGGATAATCTATTTCACATATGTCTCCTTCCACCGTTTGAATGAGGTTTTGGAGTTTTCTCTCTTCGATCTTCCTCCTAGCAACTCTGAGCATATCTGGAGATATATCGTAGAGGGTCACTTTGAGTCCTCTCTCAGCCATGGGTATGGACCACTTACCCGTTCCACCACCAGCATCCAAAACCACCCCATCCGCCGGAAGATAAGGCTCAATGTAGTGCCAAGTAATCTTGTCATACAGCAATTTGAAGTAGGGGATATCGTACTCTTTATCATAGTCTTCAGCCGCCCTCCCATAGAAAGTGATAACATGGGCAGATTGATTCGTCAGACATATCAAAACCTCTATTCTTAATTACTTCATCATGGTTTAAAACCTTTGGGAATGAAATCTAAGGTAAAGCCGTCCGTCGATCAACTCTACACTCTGAATTTGAACTTCTCCTCATTGGTTTAAAAAAAGAGCTCATCTGAAAATTATTGAAACCCCTCTAAGAACTTCCTCTTATGAAGTTCAGATAGCTTTCCGATCAATAGAAAATGATCTTACTGAGGATTCATGGGTAAAAATTATAGGGAAATTTGGTAAGACGGTTTATCTCTCCATAAAAGTCAGTCAATCTTAAGGTTTAAAGCCTGCTCAACCTACCCATATATTGTTTCGTCTTCGGGTATTATCTCTAGTGTAAAGGATCCTCCTGTTAAACCCGTTATCGAAGTGTTACGCTGCTCTCCACTGCTGTGTATAAGAAGTGTTTCTACTGTCAGCTTAGAGCTCCCAATTTCAGCGTCTGGATTTATCGCTATCGTCAGGATGGAGGAGTAGACTTCGTCTGAGGAGAACTTTAGGAGAGAGGGGTTTATCGAATAAGTAACTCCTTCTGCTAGAGCAGAGTTTTCCGTTAAGCTTGTCCAGCTGTCGAAATTCGGAGCTGTCCCATGAAAGACGAGTACCACCCATAGGGTCTCTTTTGTATAGAGGCGTCTGAGGGTTATTCTTATTCTCCCAATTTCTCCTCGACGGATTACAAGCCTTGGAAATCCGCTAGAGGGCTCTCTTAAGATTATATCTTCGAAGCCTTCAGCCGACCTAAAATCTAATTCTCCTCGGTAGAGAGGTATAGGAATGGATACGTGCTGCTCTACGGAACTTGTTCTAAATATGGTCTCTATAAACATAAGTAGAGCCACGCTTAACCCGTGCAAATTAAAATCTTCTTGAGCATAGCTGTCTCACAATGTGTATACTTATCCGTAACCTTTAAAACTTTATCAGAAGCGTATTTAACTAATCTTGAGAAGAGTTCTTTACCGCGATTAAATATTGATTGGTCGGTGGTACTTCCAGTAATGGGAATCGACTGGAAGCAGCGGTAGAAGCACAATAGTTACAGTGACTTCTTCGCCAGTCGTTAAGATATTCAGAAAGCGTAAGTAGAGTGGACTGGGAGAAATGAAAAGTGGACCGGGAGGGATTTGAACCCTCGGCCTCCCCCATGCCAAGGGGGCGATCATACCAGGCTGATCTACCGGCCCGTCTGTAAGTTTTTACTTCTACTGGTTTCTCTTAAACTTTTTCAGCTTTCACTTTAATGTTAAGGTTTATTTGCACATTTGTAGGAGATTGCGTTGTGGTATTATGAAGATCGGCTTGAGAGTGAGTTTCTCAAAACCTGAGAAGTTTGGAGAGCATCCTTTTGAGTCGGCATTAAGGTTTGCCTCTAGTCTTGGATTGGATGGTGTGGAGCTTTGCTTAGACCCTAGGTCTCCATGGGGTGATGATTTTGGAGCATGGTCTGAAGATTTAACCGTTGAGGATAGGCGGAGGATTGGCGAGCTTTGTCGGAGTTACGGTGTAGAATTGGCAAGTATATCCTCGGATTGGGCTTGGGGCTACTCTAGGTACTGTCCTAAGCTTAAACATTGGAGTAGGGGCTTGGAGATTCTGAAGGAAGATGTAAAGCTTACAGCTGACTTGGAAGGAAGGGTTCTACTCATACACTTCGGAGTAAGTAGAGCTGAGAATTGGGATGAAGCTAAAAACGCACTATTATCTCTAGTAGATGTGGCTGAAGGCTACGATGTAAAGCTTGGTCTTGAAGGCGGGATTTGGGCTCGCCTAGGCTTAGGTGGACTTAGAGAACTCTGTAGAATGGTTGATGAAATAGCTAGTAGCCATCTAGGCATATATGAGCACTGCTACTGGCCTAGGGGAACTATGAGGCCTCACGAGGAGATAGAGCTTGTTGGGCATAGGATAGTAGCCTTACACTCGGGTAGAATAGATCTGAAGAACATAGACTATGAGGCTATGTTTAAAGCATTGAAGAAGTACTACGACTGGTATTGGACGTTTGAGATAGACGACTGGAGCGAAGTAGAAGAAAGCCTTAGGCTCTTAAGGGGATTGATGGAAAAGTACTGGTAGCAGTGTGGTCTCCTATGCCTGTTAGAATAGGTGTATTAGGATGCGGAAGCGTATCGCAGAGGGGTTTGCTCCCTCATCTTTCAGCAGAGGACATAAAAGACAAGATTAGACTTACAGCTGTCTGCGATGTGGTTGAGGAAAGAGCCAAAGCCTGTAAAGAGCGTTTCAACGCTGATGAATGGTACAGTAGTTACGAGGATATGCTTTCTAAAGCTGGCTTAGACGCCGTTACAATAGCCACTCCGATACAGTTACACTATGAGCAGGCTTTAAAAGCCATTAAGGCTGGGGTACATGTACACTTGAACAAGCCTATGGCTCTAACGGTTGAAGAAACCGATGTCCTTCTAAGCGAAAGAGACAGAGCCGGGGTTAAACTAGTAGCTTCACCTGGAATAGCCTTCAGAAAAGATGTTGAGAGGGTTCGAAGTATGTTGAAAGACGGTATTGTAGGCAAGGTCTACTGGGCTAGAACCGGAGCAACAGCCGAAGGGCATGAATACGAGGACTTCCGTAAACCAGGAGACTTAGTTGTAGCAGTCGACCCTTCATGGTACTATAGGAGAGGCGGAGGACCAGTTTACGACATGGGCATATACGCTCTACACCTAATAACAGGGGTATTGGGGCCAGTTAAGAGGGTTACAGCTATGTCTGGCATAGGGCTTAAACGTAGAATGGTCTTAGGTAGAGAAGTTGAGGTGGAAATGGACGATAATACTGTTATGCTGCTAGACTTCGGAGATTCGACATTTGCCCTTCTACACTCAGCCTTCTGCATAGGCGATGGGGAGCCGTTCTCCGGGCTTCACGTAGCTGGTAGCGACGGTGCTTTAAAGTTGGACCGTGGCCGTATAGAGGTTTGGAGCCGTAAACTGGACAGTTGGCATTACATTGAAGAACCGTCATATAGGCTTCCATACGTTTCAGGGGTTCATACGAAGCTTCCCGAAGCCCACATATATTCAGACATAATGCATCTAGTAGACTGCATATTGAACGATAAAGAGCCAGTAGTCTCAGGTGAACATGCTAGACACGTAATCGAAATTATCGAGAAAGCGTATATCTCTGCGAAGATAGAGAAAACCCAGCATCTTCAAACGAGCTTCCAACTAAAACCGTTAAAAGAATGGTGAAAACTAGGTTGTTGCTAGGATACGCATCTTCTCAGCTTCTTTCTCTGCTATTTGTAATGAAACTTCGTTCACTATTTCATTCAACCTCTTTACCAATGGATACTCCGATTTTATCCTGTACATCTTTGCTCTCCATATTTTTCTAGAAGGCTTAACCATTTCCAACTCTTCCAAATCTTTAAAGTTCTTGTAAAAAGTCTGCTTGCCCATCCTAAGCTTGAGGAACTGGGATTTCTTAAAATCGAACTAATTAAAGGATTCTTTAGGAACGATTTGATTGATTCTAGAAGCATGATTAGGCTCAGAAGGACAACTATAGTCTTCAAGAAAGTCTATGCTGTAAGGATTGCTTGATTGATGTTAATGATGAGAAGCTATGTCCAACTTACTTCAAGAAGTTTCTGAGTGGATATTGAACCTCTCCAACATCTGCCATAAGAACCACTACTCAGTTGTTTTTGCAACATAAAAATAGTCTTCAATCGAAAATTTAAGGCGTCTTTATAAGTCTTCTCAACGCATAGGGACAGCATAGAACCTCTGTCTTGACATTTTCTAAATACTCCATAAGCTTTGCCTTTAGTTGGTCCAGAGCCTCCCTATTTTGATGAACCTTTCTGACATGAAAGTCTTCGATCTCAAAAACCTCTTCTCGAGGATGTAAAACCATAGCTGCTACGATGTCTCCAACATCATTTTCAACCACGTAGCAATGTTGAGGCACCATCTTCAAATGGTCCATAGTATGAGAGTAGGCAGTTCTGAAGCCTTCTTCATACTCATCGCTATGGTCTAACGCAACAATCCTCGCCACAGTTTCCACATCTTCAACTTTCATGTTGTGGATCCTAAACATAGATGCCACGCCTTTAAATTTTCGCTTCAACGCTCTGAATGGCTACGTCTAATTTAGAATATAAATATTTGTGAAAGTTGTAGCGCCGCCGGGCGGACTTGAACCGCCGACCAACGGGTTTACTACAGGAGTGTTTGATAGCATATCAAACACTCCTTTAACAGCCCGCTGCTCTACCGAGCTGAGCTACGGCGGCATAATCCCTGTTCAGTTATTGTTTAGAGTCAGTTATTTTAAGCTTTGCCTTTAAGACTGCCGATGTATGGAAAAGTTGCTTAGTACGATTTACCAGCATTTGAATCCTTTAAACGCGTAATTACCCATGTTGAAGAGTACTGGCTTATCTTCTTCTGAAACGTAAGCTTTCAGTATCTCACCTACGAAAATCGTATGGTCTCCTGTTCTAATCGAATTAACGACCCGGCACTCCATATTAACCGTAGCCTCAGCTATCAGCGGAGGTTTTACATACTTAGCCTTAACAGGCGTAAGACCTGTTGCTTTAAACTTGTCTACGTCTCTCCCAGAGTACGTTCCACAGAATAGAATGGCGTTTTCCATATCCTCACTTGGAAAGGCTAAGACGAATTCTCCACCTTCACTTATAAGCTTGTGGCTGTATCTTGAGACTCCGATGGATATTGCAACCATGGGTGGTCTTACGGAAGTCGGCATATTCCAGCCGAGCGTAATGATATTAGGCCTCCCCTCCCCGCTAGTAGAAACCACTAGGACAGTTCTCTCAGGATACTTCCTCCTCCATGCCTCTTCTACTGAAACCTCTCTTAGCAGAGACACCACCTGAAATTTTAAACCATTAGCTCCTTCTTAAGATTTGATGTAATTAAACAACCACCAATAGTATGGAGGGGTTTATTTAGCAGATAGCCGTAGTGGGGTTAACCGTGCTACTAAAACCGCTACATGATGGGAAACGTCCATATTTTTGAGGACCAAGATGTGTAAAACCGTCGTGAAAATATAATGGAGAAAACTAGACTTCAATAAAATTGTAAATACATTTAAAGCCTGTTGAAGAATTTATCATTCGGTGTCTTACAGTGTTAAGATTTGATATGTTTAAACCTTTAGAAGTTTGGGATTGCCACGTCCACTTTAGGTCTAGAGAGGATTTAAACCAGCTTAAACGCTTAACCGATAAGTACCTTAACATCGTTGAAGTTTCGAAGCTCAATCGGATTTACGCTTCAGCTGGTGGACTAGGGCTTTACCTTAAATCCGCTCATCCCGAGGTTTTCTACGCTGGTGTTGAGCCGCCAGACCCTAAGGCTAAGCCAGACTGGCACCGGTTCATAGAGGGGGCTTTGGAAGCAGGCTTTGACGGTGTTGGAGAAATGGGGTCTAAACCAGCTCCTAAAGCTCGTAGAACACCGCTAGACAGTCCGCTCTTCGAAGGCTTCTGGTCTGCATGCGAGGAACTTGAATTTCCAGTCCTATGCCACGTTGCAGACCCTGAGGAGTTCTGGTGTGAGGAGACATGTCCAGATTGGGCTAAAAGGAGAGGCTGGGGACCCTATGGAGCAGACTATCCTACTAAGGAGGAGCTTTACAAGGAGATGGAGAACGTTTTAAAGAAACATTCTAAGCTTAAAATAGTATTCGCTCATATGTACTTTCTAACGGCTGATATTGAACGTACCGAGGAGTTTCTTAAAAGATATGGAAATGCGAATCTAGACCTCTCCCTAGGCGTAGAGCTCATGTACAATATTTCCCGGAGGAGAGACGACTGGAGAGCGTTGTTCATAAAGTACAGTGACCGTATCCTGTTTGGAACAGATATTATGGACTGGCAGACAGTTGAAGAGGCTGCTACGAGGGTTTGGATGATAAGATTCTTCTTAGAGTCTGATGAAGAATTCTACACGCCAGATTCAGCCGACGAGCTTTTAACCAGGTATAAAGAGCCGTACATAGGCCTTAAACTTCCAGACAGGGTTTTAAAGAACATATACTCTGAAAACTTTCAGAGGATATTCGGCAGAGGGTCTAGACGTTTAAACGTTGAGAAAGCTGAAGACTTCCTAAGCGAGTTAAAGAAGCCCTTTGCCTTAGAAGCCTTCAGAGAAGCGTTGAAACGTAAACTCTAAATATCGCTAAGACCTCTTTATTCTACGGGGTGGATGGCAGTTCTGGCCCTGGCGATTCGATGAGCGGGATCTTGAGTGTGCTAACACCCCTTTTTTAACTCCGTACTCCGGTTAAGAACACAGCTAACCCTATGAGAGCTATGTAGAAGAAGGCTAGAGTATTCACGTAGGTTGGGTAGTACTGAGCTAAAGCCCAGAAAACCCCTAATACGGCCACCATGGATCCCCATAGGAGCATGTAGAAGCCCCAATCCTCGTTTATTTTATAGGATGCCGCTATGATACCTCCAATCGTTATAAGTATTATCGGGATTAGCGTGTTCAACAGTTCAGGTGAAAGCGTTGCAAGTGCTGCTACAACTCCCATTACCGTTATCCCTAAGCCGATCGCAGCAACCACTCTATTCAAGAGTATCCCAAAAGGATGAAGAGATAAACCTGATAAAAACTTTAAACACTTAAAACTTCAAATTAAAAAAGGAAGCCTGTTCACGTTTAACTTTTCCGTGTGTTCACAGACTTTAAAAAATTGGGGATAATCTCTGATTTCAAGGTTTTCTAAATTTTAACTATTCCACTATCACGGAGCTGAACAGTTTCCTAGTGCTTGTAGGGACCTCCCTCCATCCGACCACTTCAAACCTCCCCGTTAGTCTTATATCTTCAGAAGACCTACCTACCATAACTTTGAAGAAGCCCGGTTCTACTACAAACCTCATCTGATGGTCGTAGAAAGCCAACTGGTCTGTTGAAATTCTAAAGACAATTCTCCTCTCTTCGCCAGGATCAAGCGTGACTTTCCTAAAGCCTTTAAGCTCTCTAGCAGGTCTTGCAACGCTTGCATACTCATCTCTTACATAGACTTGTACGACTTCACTGCCTCTCAAACAGCCAACATTCTTAATAGTACATCTTATGGTGACCTCGCCATCAGGCTCAACCTTCTCAGGGCTTATGTTGAGAGAGCTGTATTCGAACTCCGTATAGCTCAACCCATGTCCAAACGGGAACAGCGGCTTAATCTCCGTAAATACATAATCCCTAATGGAGGAGGGCTTCATAGCAGAGTATAGCGGGATCTGTCCAGGGCTTCTTGGAAACGTCACCGGTAGTCTTCCACTTGGATTATAGTCGCCGAACAATACGTCTGCAACGGCATTTCCCCCCTCTTCTCCAGGAAGCCATGCCTCAACGATTGCTGCACACTTTTCAACAATCTTACTTAATGTTAGAGGTCTACCGTTCACGAGAACTAGAACAACGGGTTTACCTAGTCCACATAAAGCCTCCAAAAGCTCTTCTTGAACACCCGGTAAACATATATCATCTCTATCACGTCCCTCACCAGAAACGTCGAATTTTGAAAGTCCAGACCTTTCACCCATAACCGCTACGATGACGCTGGATTTACCCGCAACCTCTAAAGCCTCTTTAAACCCTGCCTTCGAATAGTCTGAAACACCACATCCCTGAGCATAGTAGACCTTGGTTTCAGGCGAAACCTTGGCTTTAATACTTTCAATTATGCTGACTATTTCAACAGCCGGCTTTTCAAGGGATAGATGGGCCGTATAGCTGTAGTCTCCTAGAAGGTTTCTAGCCTCAGCAGCATTAGGTCCTATAACGGCTAAGGCGTCTACAGTCTTACTGAGTGGAAGAACTCCATCATTCTTAAGGAGGACTATGGATTCTCTCGCCGCTTGTAAAGCTAAACCCCTATCCTGAGCTGTATCAAAGACTTTAGACGCCTCCTCAACATCTACATATGGATTTTCAAACAACCCCAGTAAGAATTTAACCTTTAAAACTCTTGAAACAGCCCTATCCACAACGGCCTCAGATATCAACCCATCCTTCAAAGCTTCAAGAAGAGGCTCCCAATAGCATTGAGCAGTCGGTAGCTCGATATCTACACCGGCCTCTAAAGCTTTAACAGCGGCTTCCTTCAAGTTTGAAGCAATCATGTGGAAACTATGAAGCATATGTATCGCCCAGTAGTCGGAGACGACAATACCTTGAAAGCCCCATTCGCCTCTAAGAATGTCTGTTAGAAGGGTTTTAGACGCCGTACATGGTACACCGTCGATATCGTGGTAGGCGCTCATTATCGAGAGTGCTCCGGCTTCTCTAACGGCAGCTTCAAACGGTGGGAGGAAAACCTCTCTAAGCTCTCTAACACCGGCGTGTACTGGTGCACAATTCCTCCCACCTTCTGGAAAACCGTGAGCCGCAAAATGCTTCGGCGTAGCTAAAACCCTAGACCTCCACCCGTCCCCCTGCAATCCTCTAATGTATGAAACCCCCATTGAGGCGACGAGATAAGGTTCCTCTCCATATGTTTCTTCAACCCTACCCCACCTTGGGTCTCTCGCAACGTCTAAAACAGGTGCAAGACCCTGGTGTGCACCTACGGCCCTTATCTGACGCCTTATGGTTGAAGCAACCTTCTCAACTAAGTCAGGACTCCAAGTACTAGCTAAACCTATAGCCTGTGGAAAAGTGGTGGCTCCCCAAGCCATGAAGCCGCTTAAACACTCCTCATGTATCATAGCTGGTATACGAAGCCTAGTTTCCTCCAGTAGAAAACGCTGTATAGCGTTAGCCGCCTCAGCAGTATCCCTAGGCTTCAACCTAAGCCTATGGTCTCCAGCTAAACGTGTTATTTGCCCAATGCCATTTGCAAGTATGCTACGGGCTTTCTCAACAGAGAAACGTCCATCTTCGAATAGAGCACTAGCAGGTATTGAGCAGAGCTGGGCAATCTTCTCTTTTAAAGTCATCCGTTTAAGGAGATCTTCAACGCGCTTCTCTACTGGGAGAGATGAATTCAGATATGGGACTTCGCTCATGAAAACCCAATCAGATATATATCTAGTTTAAACTTAACTTTAACTATCCAATCCTCATAGCATCATTGATGCATATGCATCTGAAAGAAGACCGTTAGTAAAATACTAGATCCAACCGTATGAGTCTATCAGAATCAAAAGCTGTCTCCCTCATCTGTAATACCTCGTGCATCTAAGCCTCTCAGGAAGCCTTTCAGCTCTCTGTTATCCCTCTGGGGATCAGGTGGAGAACGCCATCCTTCTCAACTATAACGATTTTCTGACCAGGCACTAGTTTAAGTCTTCTCCGCAAATCCCTAGGGATCGCTATCTGAAGCTTTGACGAGAGGGTGACTACATCACTCATATTGGTATCATGTTTTACAGAATTATTTCGATAATTTAAAGGCTCTCATTTAAATTAAGGATTAAAAGCTAGGAAGACAAGAGTATAATCGGTCTCAATGTTTGCAGAGGTCCTCTGATGCATGAAACGGGTAGATCATGGGTAAAGCTTATATGGTTATCATGCAAGGTGAAGACTGTGAGTGGGTTTTGAGGCTTGGGCTTGTAACGTATAATCTGGCTAGGAGTTGGAGTATCGAGAGGATAATTGAAATATGTAGTAAGACTGGTTTTGAAGCCGTTGAGCTTAGGACGACGCATGCTCATGGTGTAGAACCGAGTATAAGCGTTGAGGAAAGACGTAGGGTTAGAGAAGCTTTCGAGAAATCTCCCGTTAGGCTTCTAAGTTTAGGAACCACCTGTGAATATCACTCGCCCGATAAAGCTGAAGTCGATAGAAATATAGAGACTACGGAAGCCTTCATCAGGCTTGCATACGACGTAGGTGCTTTAGGCGTAAAAGTTAGACCGAATAGGCTTATGGAGGATTACGGTATTCCAAGGGAGAAGACGATTCAACAGATAGCTGAAGCCCTCAGAAACTGTGGAGACTATGCAGAACATTATGACGTTGAAGTATGGCTTGAAGTACACGGATACGGGACATGCGATCCAAACTGCATACGGGAGATTATGAAGCTTTCAAACCATCCTCATGTAGGCGTCTGTTGGAATTCGAATGAAACAGATTTGATCAACGGCTCTGTGAGGGAAAGCTTCAACATGCTTAGGGAATGGGTAAAATCAGTCCACATACATGAACTATACGATAAAAGCTATCCTTATATGGAGCTATTCCAACTTCTGAAAGCTGCAAATTACAATAGGTACTGTCTAGCTGAGATAGATGAAAGTCCAGAGCCCGAGAGAATAATGAAGTACTATAAAGCCTTGTGGGAGGAGCTTGTAAAATAAGTTTTTAAACCTGTCTAAAGGCATTAATGGCTCTCTAATTCAATCCGCATCTTCTAAATAGTGGAAGAGCATATAAGTGGGATATCCTTCTAAATAAGAAGGGTGGTTTGCTTTGTGTGACATAATAAGGGTAACTGTTTGGAACGAATTTCTCCATGAGAAAATAGACCCTAAAGTAGCAGAAGTCTACCCGAGAGGTATACATAACGCCATAGCAGACTTCCTCCGAAAACAGCCCAGCTTAGAAGTTAGAACCGCCACACTAGAAGAGCCCGAGCACGGATTAACCGATGACGTGATCAACAGTACGGATGTTATCATATGGTGGGGACATATGGCTCACGATAAAGTCAGAGATCAAATCGTCGATAAACTACAAAGGCGTATAGTACTTGAAGGTATGGGGCTTATAACTCTACACTCTGCACACTTCTCAAAAATCTTTAGGAGGCTTATGGGTACATCTTGCAACTTAAAGTGGAGAGAAGCTGGTGAAAAAGAGAGGATATGGGTTGTAATGCCCAATCATCCGATAGCCGAAGGGCTGGGCGAATACTTTGAACTTGAACACACGGAGATGTACGGCGAATTCTTCGATATTCCTCCACCAGATGAACTCGTCTTCATAAGCTGGTTTGAAGGAGGTGAAGTCTTTAGAAGCGGCTGTTGCTTCTACAGAGGGCTTGGAAAAATCTTCTATTTTAGACCTGGACATGAGACTCTACCGATTTACCATAATCCTAACGTGCTAAAAGTGATATATAATGCCGTACGCTGGGCTGCGCCCGCGAAGGGTCCAAAACCGACGTTTGGAAATGTAAAACCTCTAGAGAAGCTCAAATAAAAATAGGGATTTCATATAAGTTTCCTAATAAACTCCACATCTTTCTTTAAAACAGCTAATCTCTCCCTGTCTTTAAACATGCCTAAAGACTCATCTTCTATCGTTAAATCATAATCGTATCCTGTTTTTCTCAACGTTTTTACAATTCTCTCAAGATCTATATCTCCCTGGTAGAGTGGAGCCATTTCAACGTCACCAGGTTTTCTAAAAGTCTCCCGTTTATCCGGTTTAACTACGGCGTTTTTAACGTGTGTATGCTTCACTTTCGAGGAAAACTCCTCCACAATATCGTATACCTCGCTTAGTGGGTAGCCAAACCAGTAGAAGTTTCCAGTGTCTAACGTCAACCCTAAATGTTCATTATCAACCGTGTGGAAAAGTGACCTTAGAAACTCAAGCTTATTTGCAATAACCCCATGATTCTCAACAGCTAGACTAACTCCAAGGTCACGGCAGGAACCCATACACTTTCCAACGGCATCCGCCACCCTTTTAACGTGTTTCTCCAAATCGTAACCTGGTATTGGACGCATTACCGCGTTTACTCTGACAACACCGACCTCAAGCTCTGAAGCGACTTTTACAGCTGAAAGCACGTAATCGACTTCCCTGCCTAAATCTTCTGAAGAGAAATCATTTTCCACAAGGATCGCGCATACGCTCAGCTCCGCCTCTCTAAGCCTTCTTTTCAAGCTTTCTCTAGACTCTTTAGAAGATACGTCAAAACCAAGCTCAGTCACATAACCCATATCTAGGTATGATTCAACCTTCAACTCTCTACTGACGAAAAGCTCAAAGCTCGGTATGCCTAAGTCTTTCAAACCCTTAAATACGGTATCATAGCCTACCCACTTAACGGTAAAATCTCTTATGGATAAGAACATGTGAAATCCCCGCATAATCCCACATTTTTCTATATTTAAAGATTAAGTTTGCCTAAGTTTGCTATTTTGGGGGTTAAAAATTTAACGGATTCGTTTTTATAAATAATCATAGATTCTTTAAATTTTTAACCCCAAACCAAATGGCATGTGAAAAACAGCGCACTCTGCCCAGGATTCTGGCAACTTTGTATTATTGATAAGTTTTATAGGGCAGAAGCACAGTGAAGGGGGCTCTTGTACTTGCTCATTGGACCAGTTTCCCAATTTTCTGAAAGTGGTTGAATACTTCTGGATTGTTTCTTGGGTCTGTGCCTTTAAAGAACTCCGGAGATGGGTAGCCTTTTTCAATCTTTATGGTTTTATCTTGAATCTCCAGAGTATCTACTACTATTACTATCCCCGAATAGCTGTAAGAGGAGATGGATACCCAAAATGCCCCATTATAAATCTCTTTGCCATTTATTTTTACCACGAAGGAACTGCCGGTCATAGGAACTTCTAATGCTAATGATTTAATTTTTTCAACCCCTCTTTCAGTAAGTTTGATTTCATGGGAAGTTTTATTGTACGATACAATATCCTCGTCCGATATTACCAGTCTGTTGCTCTCCGAAAGGTATATTCCAAAACCCTCTTCCGGCTGTCGGCTGAGAAAAAGCCACCAAACAATGGCAATTACAGCGAGCAATAAGACGAAAACACCTAAAGCCGACTTCTTCCCCAATCCCATTTCCCTATCCAGAAATAAAAGGTCCAATAGTGTATTTAAGATTATCAGCCTCACTTATCACTCGAGTGCCCGTATATTTTTACTTTTACGTAGAGAGAGGAAAGGGGTATAACTAAAATTTTAGATTTAGGGTTTAAATTTTTAGAGACATTTAAACCTCCTGTCTTCCAATTATGGAGTTGAGCATTATGATAACCGTACAGGGAGATATGCTTGAAGGTGGTGGACAGATACTTAGAATGTCTACGTCTCTATCAGCTCTACTGGGTGAGCCCATTAGGATAGTGAACGTTAGAGGTAAACGTAAACCACCTGGATTAGCTAGGCAGCATATGACAGCTTTGAAAGTCTTATCCGCCTTATGCGATGGTTACGTCGATGGTTTAAATTTAGGCTCAACTGAAGTAATCTTCAATCCTGGAAAGCTTAAAGCAGGCTCCTACCAATTCGACGTCGGTACTGCTGGAAGTGTGACCTTAATTCTTCAAGCCGCCATGCCGGTTATGGCGTTTACACCAAGCTACACTAAGCTTACACTTGTAGGCGGTACAAACAACCCTATGGCTCCCCCAGTAGACTATATTGAAGGGGTTTTACTGCCAAATCTTAGGCTTATAGGAGTTAAAGCAAACCTAAAACTGAGTAGGAGGGGCTTCTACCCTAGAGGTGGCGGAGAAGTCGAACTTTCAACAGAGCCAGTTGGGAAGCTTAAACCCATAATCCTCGACAAGCTTGGTGAAATCTCAGAAGTCAGAGGATTAGCATATAGCTGTAGACTACCTGAACATATAGTCAATAGGTTTGCTTCAAGCGCCTCAGAAAAACTCAGCATAATCGGTTTAAAACCGATTTTCGAGAAAGAAGTCCTCCAACCCTCAAACCCTAAGTGTAGCTTAGATCCGGGTTGCGGTCTAGTCTTAACAGTTAAACACACCTACGGCTACTTAGGCGTAGACAGGCTGGGCGTTATAGGTAGGCGGGCTGAGCTCATAGGCTCAGAAGCAGCTGAAGAACTGGTCAACCTACTGAGAGGAGGCTATCCTGTGGATAAGCATCTCTGCGACCAGCTCATCGTATGGGCTAGTTTAGCGGATGGAGTAAGCAGATTTAAAACCGTAGAACTTACACTGCACGCTTTAACTTGTATAGAGCTTAGTAAAATAATTCTAAACGCCGAGTTTAAAATCGACGGGGGTTTAGGTAGGCCGAGTGAAATAGAATGTAGAGGAATAGGGTTTAGAAGCCGCTAGTCATATGACGCCACTTTGTAATAATACGCTCCTTCTTAAGGC
>JAWCKO010000010.1:0-16657 GCA_038851915.1 Bathyarchaeia archaeon | reverse complement strand
TTGAATAAATTCTTGAATAAATTCATTCAATCATTGCATTCGAGTTAGAATATCGGTCGACTACTTACGAAGTGTTCACATTTCTACTTTTAACGGTTGTATTTCTTGGATCGGTATTTAACTCTTTTTCCTTTTAAAAATCCAATTTTTCCTCAAGTTTTTAGTAAAATGTTTTATATTCTTTATGAGGATCTTGTTCTGATGTTTTAAATGGGTTTTTGTAATATAAAGGATGTGGAATTGGAAGATGTTGATTCGCTGATATATCTTTGCATTCCATCTGAGAAGAGGAACGACCGAGTTTTTATCGAAGGCGCGGATGTTAAAAGGGCTTGGGCGAGAAAGTCGCTAGAGGTGTTTGGAGGCGTAGCTAAAATGGCTTATTTAGATTCAAAACCCGTGGGTTTAATACAGTATCAACCTAAGCCTAAAAAGAGGCTTTTAGAGATAACCTGCATATTCGTTCCAGATAGGCGGAACCAGAGGAGGGGTGTGGGGAAGACGTTGTTAAATGCTTTAATTGTAGACGTGAAAAAGCCTAGAGAATTCTTCGATTACAAGCCTCCGCGTGCACTTGTCACATGGGCTTTTCAAGTTCCAGGTTATTATCCGCAGAACGAGTTTTACTTGAAGATGGGGTTTAAAAAGGTTAAGGATGATGATCCCTTTCTACTCTACTATCCTCTGGAGGAGGGGTATGTCTACCAGCCTGAAGAGGCTGTGTTTATTCCGCAGGTGGAGGATAAGGGTAAGGCATTGATCTTCTATGATCCTTCATGCCCATTCTGCATGTACTTTGGTGAGCATATTAAGAATTCGATTAGAGAGGTGGCACCTGATCTCCCAGTGAGGATGGTGAATATGTTTGAGGAAGCGGAGGAGGTGGAGAAGCGTGGCCAGGTTCCACAGTGTGCTGTTAATGGGAAGGCTATAAAAGCCTCATTCATGGATAGGGTGAACTTTCAGAAGGAGGTTAGAGAAGCCTTAGAGGTTTAAGGGCTGTAGGGCTTCAAACCTAGTTTAAATAGTTCGTTGGGGTTGTTGTAGAGCCAGTCTGCGGCTAGGTGTACGGCTTCTGTTTTTGAGATCCATCCTCTCGACACCAGGTTTGATAGCGCATATGCGATGTTTTCCCTAGCTTGAGATAGATGGGCTGGTACTATTTCCGGTGCGAAGTAGTCTCCTCCAAACCCGTTTATCTTCTTATGCGGTATTGTGACTACTGCTCTCTCCAGCAGTTCTACGCTGTATATTGGGTCTATTATGTTCACCCAGCATAGGTTTACGTATACGTTCGGATAGTTTTTCGCTAGGAATAGTAGGTCGCCCATGTAGGGCCAGTTTCCATGGAATAGGTCGAAGTAGACCTCTTGGTGTAGCTCTAAAACCTGTGTGAAGTGTACGGCGTTGGCTTTATCTACCCGGTTTCTTATGCCCGCCATGTGTCCTGTGTGTATTTGAACTGGTAGGTTTAATTCTCTAGCGTATCTCATGTATTGGTGGAATAGGAAGTCGTCTAAGGGTTTTACCTCAGGCCAGCCTAGGCTGTTGTTTGGGTCTTTAAGGCATTTGTTGAACAGCTGCTCGGCTTCCTCTCTTGTTGAGGGGTTGAAGTCTATACTTCTGTAGTATGCACTCTGGTCTTTTACACCTACTACTCCTTGCTCTTTCAAACGTTTGAATATTTCTCTAACGGCTTCTAGGAATTCGTCTAAGCATGTTACAGTTCTACCTACGACTTCGGCGATGCTTTGCATACTGTAGAGGGATCTTACAGGCTCGTGGAAGACCGGTAGCGGTATCAGAGGTCTGTAGCATTCCGGTAGCTTTATCTCGCCTTTGAGGAAACGTTTCAACGTGTCTATAGAGCCGAGTATATCGACGAGGGCGGCTTTGATGTTTAGAGATTCGAGGAATTCGACGATTGTATCTCCTGTGAGTCTATCCATCTTCTGGCTGAGCCTTTTGAGGCTTTCCAAGGTTAAGGTTTCCTCGCCGTAGATACGTAGCATATGCTTTACTTCTCTAGCATATGCGGTATGCTCGGTTTTAACCCAGTATTTTCTGAATATGGGCCACTTCTCCTCTGTAGATACTTCATCGTTTTGAAGGGTTTGAAGTTCTCTTGGAGACATGCCTGCTGAAAGCAGGTCGCTTGGGAAGTATCCTCTCAGTAGGAGGGCTATGGGCTCCTTAGGGGCTGTGTAGCTGCTTGGGATTGCTAGGTGTTCATGGGAGTCTACTACGGGGATTTGTTCAACTGTTTTAAGGATCTCCTCATACATGGAAAAGCACCTTTTAAAGCTGACTTTAAAACGTAGCACTATTTAACTCTTCGCTCAATACGTTAGGAGAAATACGTAAAACGTTGAATGTTTAGTATGGTCTTATTCCAAGGTGTTGCATTCAACTTATTTTTCCAAGAATTAGCTCTACGTTGTTTATTTTAGCTCGCTCTTTAATTTCATCGGCTATTGAGGCTGAGGCTGTTAATGCGATTAGGTATTTCACCGGTTCTCTTCCATACTTTTCCCTCGCAAGCTCCGCCCTCTTTAAAAGTTTTTCCAGTTCTTTAATGCTTTCAACACTGGATGTTACTTCTCCAATGATCAGGGGGTTTTCAAAGAAAATGTTTATTTCTTCTCCATCTATGACTGTTTTCTTCAATTCTCCATCTGCTGGTATTAAGCCCATTTCTCTGAGGTGTTTAGTTAGGAAGCTTCTAACGAATTCTTCGAAGGATACTCCCGCAAACTTTGCGAGTTCGCCGAACCCCTGGATAGTCCAAGATCTAAACTCATCTCTCATCCTTTCTTGACTTTTCCAGAGCTTGTTCTGGTTTTCCCACAGTCTATTCTGGCCTTCTCTGAGATATTTAACCTCCACCCATAGCCTGTTATGAGCCTCCCATAGCCTGTTCTGATTCTCCCACAGCTTCTCCTGACCTTCTCTCAAGCTCTTTACTTCCTCCCATAGCCTGTTCTGATTCTCCCACAGCTTCTCCTGACCTTCTCTCAAGCTCTTTACTTCCTCCCATAGCCTGTTCTGATTCTCCCACAGCTTCTCCTGACCTTCTCTGAGGCTCTTAACCTCTATCCATAGCTTCTCCTGGTTTTCTCTGAGGCTTTTAACTTCTTTCCATAGTTTGTTTGTATTCTCCCATAGTTTTTCCTGGTTTTCATGTATGAGTTTGAGTTCTTCTAGTGTTTTCTTCTGGCCTTCTATTAGCTCTATTAGTCCTAGATGGCTCATGATGAGGTATCTGAATTCTCTATCTGTTTCTAGGAGCTTTAGAAATTCTTCCTTCAATTTGGTGCTGGGCAATTTACCATCGTATAATTAGATTTAACTGTTTGAGATAAGTTTTTCCTAGAGATAAGGTAGGGAAGTGGAGGCTATGATGGTGTGCTGCTTGCCTCCTCTTCTCCGGATGGGTTTTCGCTTATTTTTAATGGGGTTTGTACTCTGAGTTTTATCGGTGTTGCTAGTTCCATGGAGGCTATGTTGTACATTGCTTCTGGCGATATGTAGTATTGGGATATTA
Organism: Bathyarchaeia archaeon; assembly: GCA_038851915.1. Classification (GTDB taxonomy): domain Archaea; phylum Thermoproteota; class CALKCG01; order B24; family B24; genus DTBU01. Next base: position 13,113 of record JAWCKO010000010.1, on the reverse strand, counting down.
CTTTGGCTACGTCTTCGGTTTCAAGTATTCCTTTTTCAACCATCCATTTGATTACTACTTCTCTTCTCTCTATTTCGTCGAGTAGGTCTTGGAAGTCTTTACCCGTTCTTAGGGATATTTTTCTCAGGAGTAGGCTTTCTTCAAGCCTCGATGAGAAATCGTCTGATAGTGGGTTCCAGCTGAAGACTTTCATGAACTCTTTGTGGCTTATGACTTCTGAGACTTCTCTAACTCTTCTTCCGAATAGCGATCCGCTTACAGGCTTTGGCAGGTGTACTCTTTCAACTTCGGCTACTACGTTCATCAACGGTATGTATACTTCGGCTACGTTCATAGGTGGGCTTGTAAGTCTTTTAATTGCATAGTCTACGTCTTCAGCGTGTAGTGTACACATTCCACCGTGTCCTGTGTCTAGGGCTTGGAATAGTACGAAGGCTTCCTCGCCTCTGACTTCTCCAACCACTATGTAGTCCGGTCTGTATCTGAGTGTTGTCTTTACGAGGCTGAATAGCGGTATGGCGCTTGATGCTGAGCCTCCGATACCGTAGCTTTCACGGCTGACGAATTGAACCCAGTTTTCATGGGATAGGTTTAACTCCGCTATTTCTTCGACTGTGCATATTTTCATCGATGGGTTTATTAGACTTGCAAGCCCGTTTAGAAGCGTTGTTTTACCCGCTCCGGTTCCACCTATTATGATTATTGACATTCTGTTTTCTAGGAGGAGCCAGAAGTATGCCGCTATTCTAGCCGTTAGCGTATGTGTTTTCACGAGTTCAGCTATGGATAGGGGTTTCTCTCTGAATTTTCTTATCGTGAATGTTGACCCTTTAGGTGTTACTTCACGTTTAAACGTGGCTACGAATCTATGCTTTCCATATATCATCGTGTCGACTATTGGGAATGCTGTTGAAACGTGTTTACCGCCTATGTGGGCGAGTTTAACTATGAGGTCGTCTAGCTGCTTGCTGTCTAGAAATATTAGGTTTGAAGGTAGTCCTTCGTAGTCTCTATGCCATACGTATACTGGGTTCTCTACGCCTTCGCAAGATATGTCTTCTATCCTAGGGTCTAAAACCATTGTGTGTATGGGTCCGAAGCCTAAAAGGTCTCTTTCAACGTAGTAGAGTATTTTATCTTTGCTTTCTTTGGCTACTGCTAGGGTTGAGCGGTATTTGCTTATCATTCTTTCGGCTTCAGATAGGACGTGTTTTCTAAGGTCTACCTCCTCCTCTATGGTTGGGGGTTTAAGCTCGGCTGAGAGTATGTCTATGAGTCTGTCTGTGGCTTTCCTCTCCTCTTCTAAGAGTTCTACTTCAGATACGAAGTATCCGTATGCTCCTCCGAGTTCAGGTATTGATGCTATGGTTACCTTGGAGAAGGGCTCTCTAATCCAGTAGGTTTCGACTACACTATACTCCGATAGTATCGGTTTAAACGTGTATGGTACTTTAACCTCTTTCTTCACTATCTCAGGCGTAGCTCTCCCGAATATTGATGAGAGAGTACGCATACGTTGCGTTATTTTCTCGGACAAAACCTTACCACCTCCAACTACAACTCACCTATATTTAAAGGTTGTTTAATCATGCTGGTTTAAACCCCCTCCCACATTTTGGACACTTATACCCGTTATCCTCCACCCACCTGCGTAGGCAGCGCATGTGGAAGACGGATAGACAGAACGGGCATATAGATATATACACCTCGTTTGAAGGCGAGGTTAACACGGGGTTTAAACATACGGGGCATGTGGAGTCTTCAGATATTTTCACGTTTTTAATCGGGTATTCCTGTAGAGTGAACCCCAGTTCGTTTATGGGCTCTGCTCCAGTCTTAAGCTTAGTGTATCGTTCTATTACGAGGTTTTTAAATTCTTCGGGTTTTTCGATTTTAGGCAGTATTATTGTACCCATCCCATCCGTCACAACGAGGACATTTCCATAGTTGAAACGTTTCCCTATAGAGGATTGAACAGCTTCTACGTTGATTATGTGGTCTATTGGGATTTTGTAGCTCGCCTCCATGGGCAGAGACCTTTCAATCGTTATATCGCGTTCCGTTAAGATTATTTTATAGCTTAGGGTTATCATGACGCCGTATAGTATTGCCGTCCCACCTATTATGAAGACTGTTGTGACTATGGCTGGGAATACTACGGGTGTTTTAGAGAATAGGTCTAAGCCTTGGACTAGGTTTCTCCATAGCCCTGCTAGCCAATCTGGTGGTCTGTAGAATTCTATGTATTGTACGGCTATCAGGGGGGATAGCATTATTAAGACTAGTAGTATTATTCTGAGCACGCCGGCGGATGTTGGTTTAACTTCTTTAACCCTCCAAACGGCCAGTATGGCTATGATGAAGACTACTGTTAAAGCCACGTCTAGGTCCGTCACGGTGGATGATAGGAAGGAGAACATTCTAAACCCCAGTATGAGGATCATAAGTCCAGCTACATACTCACGGATAGCTGTAAAAGGGTAAATCCTGTAGATTAAAGGCTTCTCCTCCACATTAACCGCCATATATGTTCATTTAAATGTTAAGAGGTACTTATTATTATGTTTTCTAGGAATTTTAAGCAATAAAAACCCCTTACCAGTTGGAAAAAATCCCAAGTAGATTTATAAAGGCCTCAACTATTTCCCAGTTAAATCCATATATCTATACGTAGCTTTTTAAAAGAAAAGGAAAAATTATCATGATAGCTTCATCCACCTGATGGATGTAACACTGTTTTAGAAAAAAGTTTTCTCGAAGTTAATTCTGCCATTTATCCTCAGTTTCACGGTTAAAGTCTGGGTCGTAGATGTAACCCTTCTTGACAACATTGTCGACAGTAGCCGTAAATGTGTCCCCTTTTTTAGGAGCAGATTCAAGTATATACTCAAATTTTGCTATCCCATCATTTTCCGTCTTTTCAGTTAAAGGTACGGAACTATTATCCGGCAGGGTTATATGTATACTTACAGATGCACCTGAAACTGTATTCTCAAGTCTATCTAAGATAGTAACATATGTATATATCCAATGTTTATTCCCTTTTTTCTGATACCATATAGTAATGTCGCCAATGTACATGAGGTTTAAAGGTGTGCCCTCCTTCTGAGCACCCCCCTGTATATCCCTTCCATCCCTAAATTCGAGGACAGCATTAAGCCTTTTAATATCGGTAAGACCAGTTGGTATGAGCGTTTCCTCCTTCAGGGTTATAATATATATTCCCTCTCCGCTAACGTAGATTACGTCTAGGTCGCGCGTGCTTATATTTCTGCTATCTTCGTGTGTGTTATTATATACGGTAATGCTTAGCCTGGTTACTTCCAGATCTGATACGGAGAGGTTTCCTTCTTTAAGGGCTTGAACTGTTATATTGAGGAATGCTATGTCTGTTCCCGCAGGGTCCAGACTCCATAATGCCTCTTCTACCGTCACGTTTAGTTTTACTTGAGCCGGGTATATGTAGCCGTAGAAGCCCACACTCGGAATATTGAGGTTTAACGTTGCGTTTGCTCCTATTTCAAATGAATCTTCAGTCGGATCGCTAAGGTAAGGAGAACCGCCGACAATGTCAACGCCCAATTGAAGACCCATGCCTGAATAACAGTATAGTATTTTATTAGCCCAGCTGGATACTGTGTTTTTAAAGGCACTTGCATCCCCATCTGCGCTGTAGTCTGCTAATGCTATTGTAAGCATTCTTTTGAAGTCGTCTGTTATCGTCTGCACGATTTCTCTAACAGGTTCTTTCTCCAGTGTCTGGTATCTTGAGCCGGCTGAGTAGATCATGAGGGACATGGAGAGTATTATTAACGCTATGAACATGGCTGCGGCTACTATAAACTGTCCCTTACGTGACTTGGCTGTGTTTGTCAAACTATCTACCTCCTCTAGTCAATGTTAAGTAGAATAGTAGGGTGACGGTTTCATCGTTCTCCATTTTCGTAGTGTATGTGTATATGATTGCGACTACGTCTCCACCTTTAAGGAAGACCTCTTCGCTTTCAGCGTTTGTAACTGGTTGCCCATTAAGTCTATCTGGCGATTCTCCATCTGATAGTTTGTAAACCGTAAGGTTGAAGTAGACTCCTACGGGTAGTAGGCCGCTTAAAAGTATTGTAGCATCGTTCTCCCATCCGCTTCTCACATTACGAGTGGTAAGGTCTAAGATGAGGCTTTCTAATGTCTTGTCTTGGGCTAGTCTAAACATTAGGTTGTAGCCTAGCTTCTCCAAGTCTGACCTTGTTCTAGATGTGAATGGGTTTGGGAAGACTATGAGCTGGTTTGAGGCTACTACTGCTACCAGTATTATTATTGAGGCGAATAGGGCTTCTATGACACGCATAATACCTCTTCTAGCCTTTATAAGCTTCAATCTTCAGCCATCCTCCACATTCTAAACTCGAAAACATAATCCATACCTTCAATTCTCACGAGGCGTTTAGCTACGACTATCGTCTTCTTACCGCCTACGCCTGGGGAGGTACCGTAGTTTAATTCCTCACCTATGATCTCGCGGAGCGAGACAATGTAGAAGTGGAATTTTCCCGTGTATTTGAAGCATATTCCTATGGCGTTGAGGTCTTGCTCCACTCCTCTAAAACTATAAAATATGTATTCTTTGCCTCCGTGGTTTATGATGTTAGTTGATTCAGCCCCCCTCGTACGAACCCATATCTTATATGTCTTCGGCTCCCCTCCAGATGCGGTAGGTGATGTAATATATGGAAGGCTTACTCCGAAGACTCCACGCATGTGGATAGAGCCTCTGGGGATGTCGGATTCATCGTGGAGAACAGTAATTCCATCCTCGGAGGGTACTATGAAGGCTGGAGTTTCTACTTCTGAGAGGGAGTCTATAGCATAGGATTTTAAGCCGTAGAAGTCTACAAAGGTAATGTATAGGAATGTGTAATCAAAGTTTCCACTAGGCTTTCTTTCGATTATTTCTTCAATATCACTGTACGCATAATCGAAATTGATGGTGGCTTCGCCTAATATGTCTGTCGTTCCCATGCTTAAGATATATTTGACGTCTATAGACCTTTGATCAAAATTAATATAGAATAGTATTGCGACACCGTATACGTTTGCATTAGCTAATGGTTTGCTCTCGTAATTTACCACTTTTACACGAATACGTTCATACAACTCCTTAGAATATCTGTCTCCAGTTGTAGATTCTACGCTTCTAGAAATGTTTAAGGCTGGTTTAATCTTTATGTTAAATCCGTATTTTAAATGGTCGTTCTCCATGAGCCCTAGGCTTCTCGCTACTTCCAGAGGATTTAGATAGACGCTTCTATTGGTTAATCTTAACACTTTATCTCTATCTAGAACATATGGTTCACCTAGGCTTCTAACGTTCTCTTCGTATAGGGCTAGGCCGAAACCGTTAAGCGGCTTAGGTATTAATCCCTCGGGTGGAGCTTCACATTTTACGATAACTCCTAGTTCAGAGCAATATACTTCTCTATTTTTCTTTTCGCTTTTAATCGATACAACCAGATTTTCTAGTTCACTCCAAGTCCAAGATTTTTTCCCTAATGTAAAAGTTATATTTGTCCAGTCTTCTCCAAAATTTATATTCTTCTTGGATTCGGTATATGAACCTGTTTCTGCAGTTATTGTTACTGATCCATCACCTTTACCACATATTTGGATAGATACACTAGTTATATTTGTGAGGGGGGCGAGGCTTGGAGGAGCAATGTTTAACTTGATTTCACTATTTTGGTCTCCAGTATAAATGTACGTAGTGTTGTTTCCGTCTCCTAAGCTACTTGCATCACCTGAACCCCAACCATTGTTATCGATTATACTATCAGGATATAGTGTGAATTCAGACGGTGCTGTTTCTACTATTTGCCAGTCGTATGGGACTCCGGGTGTTAAGAGTATTTTATCTGTTGTTCTCTCGGCAAGGACGTCTAGCTGCTGCTCCTTTATATGCGTCAGTGGTATGTATACGCTCGGCATGATTACCGCTGAGGAGAAGGATATGAATATGATCATGATTAAGCCTGCGGCTAAATACTCTAAAGCATGCATGTTTCAACCACCCCCTTAGAATACATATAATTATTCATCATACTCACATATTTAAGGAATACCATCGGGGAAGCCGTTTCAGCATATGCTTCACTCAATACGCCAAGCCCGATGTAAATAGTCCCATTGTTGTCTTTGACACACCAGACGACTGGATGCTCTAAGCCGCTGTGAAGCACAGCCGCTTCTTCTGGGAGGCGTTCTAGTAGTTTATTTGGGAGACCTGAAGAACCTATTTTAACCTCATGTATGTTTCGCACGTTTATAGGTGCGTCGGCGGATACTGTTGTTAGGAAGGTTAGGTATACACGTACGTAGACGTCTCCATCTATAGCGGTGAGGGTTATTGTGAAGCCTCTCTCTGCGACGCTTGCCGGTATTTTAAGCTCTTTCACCAGTATTAGAGGCTTAGCATCAGTCTGATTCGCCAGCGTCACAAGGTCTACTATTGTGGATGCCGTGTATTCGGCTACTTCTTGAAGCTGCGGTTTAACCAGGTCCAGTTGGATTGCGAGCCCTAGGAGTATGAAGGGTGTGACTACGAATATGCTACACATCAGTAGAGCCATTGTTCCGATCACGTGTGGAATAGAGCTGCTCGTAGCATATCACCTCCGGCTACAGGAAGTCCACCCGCACGGTAGATACGACGAAGTAGACTACGCAGTCCCCGCCAAGAGGATGCGTTTCGCCGTTAACCGTTATACTTATGCCTGAGCCGGAGATAACATTGACTGTCTTGTTTACACAGGATACCTTCGTGTCTACTATTGCCGCTGCACTAGCACTACCATACTCTAGCTTTATGAATAGAACTTCTACAACCTTATACGTATCTCCGTTTACTGTGATTTCACCAAGCTCTGTGATTTTAACTCTAGCCGTGTCGAGGTAGACGTATTTCCCTTTGCTGGGGTCTGTGTAAACCCAAGCTATTGGAACACCGCTATCCATTACTATAAGCGGTAATGAGTTGGTTTCCGTACCGCCTCTTAGAACGACTTTCGAAGATATTGATGCGTATGGTCCTCCTCTGTACCGTATAGCGGCAGTAGTATGGCTATACGTATTTCCATCTATTGTTACTGTTACTGTTGCGTATTTTTGCTGGATTTCTACGCCTCCAGCTCTAGGGCTGAATCTTACGTATGCTGAGGCTCCCGGTTTCGCAGCTACTTCTTCTATGGCTTCTGCCAGGTTTAGGAAGGCTTCTTTCGCTCTTTCAACTTCCGCCTGTTGGCTTTGCACTTCGAATAGTGAAACTGCTAGCCATGATGCTATGGCGGCCATTATCAGTAGGCTTCCAGCTATTATAACTGTTGATACTACTTCAGATAGGGCTTTACGTGACTTCAGCATCTCTTTATCACCTGACAGGTGTTAACTCTAGGGGCATTGAAAGCATTGGGCTTAAAACTATGGATATTATCGTAGCTATGATCAGTATGACTGCGTGTATGAATCCTCCTGAAACCCTTCCACTGCTTATCTTGCCAGCCACTAGCCCTGTCAGGTATACGTGGGCTATCATAGGTGTTAGAAGCGTTGTTACGAACTGGCTGTACGCTATAGATGTGCCTACGAGCGAAAGTGTACTCCTCATGAATCCTAGTAGTATTACGGTTGAGACTACGAATGTTAAAGCCCCTATGTATGGAACCATCAGCAGGGGTTTGATACGCATATCCTTCTCCTTCTCAACTGCTTCAACCATTTCGCTGAACCTCGCCAGCGAGTCCAGCGTTTCAGGGGATCCTCCTCCAACCTCTATGGCGTCTACTAGGAGGTACATGGTTATGTTTGCAAGCCAGCTGTCCACGCGTCTTATGAATCCTTCAACCACTTTTGTCAGGGATATTCCCCATCCCACTTGGTTGCTTATTACACGTAGGTATTTTGAAAACCTCCCATAGTCTCTTTCAGCTAGGGAGACTATGCAGTTTTCAGGGCTCATACCTGTTTTCCTGATTTCGACTACGTCTCTTAGGAAGTCTGTAACGCCTCCTTCAACCTGCTTCATATGTCTATTATGTATGTAGTCTACTGTCGCCGCTGGTAGTGTCGATATTAGGAATGCTAGGCAGAATCCAACTGGGGCTTCAAAGCCTGTTTCCAACCGTAGTATGTTTTGGCTTACGTAGACTACGAGGTTTTTGATGGGTGTTAGAGGCTCTGGGTATGGTGCTTCAAGTAGCATGAACGGTGCAACCATGAGGTATATGAGTATTAGCATGAAGGGTATTGACACGTAGTATACTTTATAGGATAGGCTCATTCTTAGGCTTGGATACTTAGGCTGCAACATATCTATTATGTATAGGAACATAACCGATATCATGGGTAGGAATATGTATGTGAATAGTACGAAGCTCGCTCCGAAGCCTATCGGTATGTAAGCCGCCATGGTTAGGGAGACTATGTATATCGTGTAGAAGCCTAGTGCCAAAAGTACGCTGAAGGTTACGTAGATTTCAAGCATACCGCTCATTCTCTCGCCTAGTATTCTAAGCCTTGTAAGCCTGTCTTCGAAGATGTCTTTGGTTTTTGTGAGTAGGTAGTGTACTACGTCTCCGCCAGCCCTTAGAGTACTACTGTATCCTAGTAGGAGCTCTCTATATTCCTTGGAGGGGAGGCTTTTAGCGGACTCCTCTATGGCTGTTACAGGGTCTAAGCCTAAGCCTCTAACCCAAAGCGTTATACGTTTTGCCTCTTTAGACATGTTTGGAAGCAGTTGGAAGTTTTTAAGCCTCTCTATGCTTATGTATGGGCTTATACCGCCTGTTGACATTACGCTTACGTATGCGGATAGGAATGGGACTTCAGCTTCTAGGCTTGAGGCTCTATTTGAAGCCATTATTTTCGGTATAGCTATGCCTAGTAGCAGTATTAGCCCAGGTATTAGGAAGAATACTATGTACGTGTAGTATGGTAATGTGCTTAGAAGCCCTAAAACCTGAGGAGCGTAGAGCGATAGGGCAAGTAGCGGTATACCGCCTATGCTTAAAAATAAGCCTATTATCGTGAAGAAGCCTACTGTTGCTGCGTAGGCTTCAGGGTATACTTTGATATCCGCCTCTTTAAGGGCTTCAGGTAGCTTAGAGTAGACTGTTAACACTATTTTGGAAGCCCATGGGAATAGCCCGTATATTGAACCTGTTAAGCTGAAGCTTTTCAAACCCAAGATTAAAACCCTACTATATATTATGTTGAATCGAGATCCATATTTAAGTTTTCTTTAGACTTTTTGCAAAATTTTAGTGAATATTTTACATTTTATACCAAAATTCCCTTATCGACATTTTACGGAAAATCTTATAATCGCCAAGTTGAAAGTATAGTTTGAAGCCCTATGAGTGGGGAAACTTATAAAGGTTTAACCGTACTGTTGACCGTTTTATGCGTAGTTTTGCTTATAGGCTTGACCGCTACAGTTGTAAACTACAATTCAGCCCTCAGGGAGAAGGATGAAGCCATAGCCTCTTTAAACAGTAGACTGAGCGACGTTGAGGAGTGGCTTAGAGAGAACGTTACATACTATGAGGAGGAGCTATCCTCGCTTAGGGAGGAGTTGAACGCTAGAGAGGCTGAAGTTGAGCTTTTAAAGGCACGGGTTGCCAGTTTGGAGAGCCGTTTAGAGGCTTTTAAAGGCGGTAAACTTGTAATGGTCAATTTGAAGGGTGAAGACACTAGGCCTTTGCTTGGAAACCCATACCTACGCGTGTACGGGGCTGTATGCAACGTAGGCTTTGAAACCGCTTACAACTGTAGGCTACGCGTATATGCGTATCAGACTGGTGGAGTGGTTGCAGTAGACACGTACGTGATTTTAGGCGATGTTGAAGCTGGAACCTGGAAGAACGTGGACGTGAAAATATACTATACTGGAGGCTCTCTAGTAAACTGGACTATAACGCCCGAGTGGGTGAATGCCACGCCAATTGTGAGGCTTGAGAGGCTTGAAATCCCAACGGCGTATGCAACGTACGACGCAGTTAGGAAGACTTGGACTGTTACACTGTGGGTTGAGAATACGGGGACGTTAGACGTCATGGTGGTAGATGTACTGGTGAATGGGAAGACGTTTTCAGCATACTGGGGTCAGATCGCGGTTAGCCCCAGTTTAGGTAACGGTCTGCCCGTACTTGCTGGGGGGGCTGTTGAAGTGATGTTATCAATAAAGCCTAATGGTTTTACCTCTGGTCAAGCCGTCACAATTACACTGCACAGTTTAAGCGGTCAAGATTATTCTAAGAACGTGGTACTACCTTGAAACGTCCCTCCGTTTTTCCTTTTAAACTCTTTATATATCTGGTTATGATTTTGCATGGTTTTCATAAGTTGCTTTTGGTTATGAAAACAGTAGAATTTCCGGCTCATCTGTTTCAAACGCGGTGTTCACTAGAGCGTGGGTTTCAACTTCACCATGGCGAGATTCAACTCTGATCCTTACCCCCATGACGCTCCTCCTTAACCTCTACGATTAAACCTATGGGTCTTTTAGGGCGGAGTTTACCAAACCTTTTAGGCTTATATTTCACAGACATATCCAATCAGAAGTCAGTATATATACTTGATAAAATTTCCGTCTTAAGGCTGCAAAAGGTGGTATCTCGATATTTCACGCTTTGAAGTGTTTAACTTTAACTAGAACACATGTCGTTCTCTAACGTGTTCTCATACTCAAAAGTTTTAAATGTTGCCGAGCTTTTCAATGATATTGAAGGATATGAGTAGTGTAGATGAGCTTTTAAAATCTGCAGATGAATTTATCGACTTAGCTTTTGGAGAGTTTGAGAAAGCCGTTGTTGAGAAGTCTAGTGTTAAGCTTAGGGAGTCTGCAGAGAAGGCTTGGAATGCCGTTGTTCAAGCCGCTGATGCCCTCGTATTGGAAAGGGGAGGTTATATTCCCAGAAGCCATTACGAGAGAAGGCTTGCGTTAAGAAACCTTGAAAAGTCCGATGAACGCCTTAGAGAACTCGGCATCTACGATAGATATGGGGCTCGGAGTAGGCTACTTCACGGAGAGGTCTTCTATGAGGGGGTCTACGATATAGACCTGCTTAAACTTGAGATTGAGAAGGCTAAAGAATTCGTAGAAATCGTTAAAAGATGCATTTCATAAAGTTTCAAAATTGAAGATGCTTCTCGAAAGTAGATTAGAATGCTAACAATCGGAAGAAGGTTTACAAATAAGCGTGGTTACTGATATTTGAGTTCTTTCCACCTTTTAATTTCAATTTTTCTAAGCAACGGGTCTTCTGAGAAGGCAGGTTGCTCTCTCACGTTGAGTATTTCTCTATCCTCAGTAACCAACGTTCCAACTTTCAATGCTTGAGCCACTATAATGGTGTCAAATGCGTCTAGCTCTAGGTTTTTAGAGGAGATTATATTGAAGTATTTATCGTCTTGAGCCGTATAAGGGTGGAAGGTGAATTTTTCATCTCCTCTGAGGATTTTTAAATTTGCTCCGAAATCCTCTAGAGCCTTCCTATAGGCGGTGTTTCTCTTAGAGAGTCTATGAAGCTTAGCTTTCGCCTCGAATATGGAGAGTTCGCTGAAGTGGATTTGAGAGGTCTCCGTTAAGAATTCTTTGAATCTCTCTAAGGTGAAGGCTTCAACGTTTATATTGATTTGGAAGAACGGTAGGAGGAAAGTTGTATCTAAGAAGACGCTACCTATCTTCAATTTCTTCAACAAGCTCCCGCCTTAGGTTTGAAAGCTCTTCAGAGGTTAAAGGCTTCGGGTTAACCCTAGGCTTCTCTAGGAGGGTTAGTGCTGTCGGCTTAGGTTGAATGATAAGCTTCCCATCTTCTACTAAGGCTAAGGCTTTCCCACCGGGGGTGAGACCTGTTTTCACCCTTATTTTTCGAGTCGTATATACTTCGCCTCTCTTCCCAATTCTAAGCTCTTCAACTTCAGACAAGAAGTATCATCGGATTTTAAATATTTTCCGATAGATAAATTTTTCGGAAAAAGTGATTTAGATTTTTAGAGTTTTCACCTCCACGTTTAATTCCCGAGTTATAAGCTCTTTCATCCTTCCGAAATCTTCATCCACCGTTATAAGTTCATTTATCTCTTCACCTTGCTCTATCAAAGTTTTTACGTATGATAGATGGAGAAGGTCTAAGGTTTTCAATTTAAACCTAGGTGAAATATCCATGGCTGTTGCGAATGGTGGGTATAGGTTACCTATGGCAAAAATCCTTTTGAAACCATCGACCTTCCTATAGTTCAATTTAAACCTTCTCATTATGTATAGGATTACTACGGATAGTGTAAGCTCCCGCCTCGCATCTATTTTCCTAGAAACCTGTGATAGCGTTTCATCTCTCTTAGCTAAAATACTGGCAAGTTCAATTAACACAAGCTCGGAAACCTTCTTATTCTCCCTTTTTTCCAAGGCTTCCCTTGCCAACCTCTGCCTTGGGTCGGATTGATCTAGGGCTGCGATGATGACGCTAGTATCTATATAGCTCATCTCTCCCTCTCCTCCAACAGTTGTTTTGTTGCTCCGCTGAGTTTAACTGGTATATCTCCCTCTGCTTTCTCGATTTCGAAAAGCCTCTCTAGGGCATTGGAGATTTCATTTAGATAGCTTAAGTTTTCAATGCCGAGTCTTATCAATTCCCTTATGGCGTCGCTTCTACTCTGGAAAATACCGTGCTCTACTAGTCTATCTATCTGCTTCAACTCGTGGTCTTTTAACCTTACTGGGATTACTTTCATAGTGAAATACGTATACGTATTCGTATATAAAAGGTTTTCACATCCATCGTGTAAACCGTTAACGGGCTTTCCTTATTTCCTTTATAGTCTTATTTATAAAACCCTTTGGAGCGACGTGTTTACCAGCTTTTAAGCTTTCAAGGAGTTTTTCAGCGGCTTTACTTCTTTCCCCCAATCCTATCCCATGTCGAATGATGTTGGTGATTGTAGTGCGCTCTTTTAAATATTGCTAAGGATATTATTGGATAATTTGTATTCTTACCCATAGGATTGAAGTATTGGTTTTGTCCGTAGTTTTTGCTGAGGTTTAAACTATCGTCTGTTTCCTCGGCT
>JAWCKO010000009.1:8823-17193 GCA_038851915.1 Bathyarchaeia archaeon | reverse complement strand
AGTGTAGAATTTGCTTTAAAAGCCGCTGGTGAATGTGGCGTTGAAGTATTTGCAAGTGAGAGTCTTAAAGGAGTTGTCGGAGCATTAGCCGCAGTTGGTGAAACGCTTCAGGACGATTATACCTACGAGCTTTTAACGTATAGGACCGCTGATTATATAGGTACGCCCAGAATGGTTTCCACTGAGAGCGTTCTTCTAATGGATAAGGTTACGAGCCCTATGACTTTTAACAATTTAGATTCTGAAACTGGGCGTATACTTATAACTCCTAGGGGTCCAGACCCAGTATTATATGGGATTAGGGGGGAAGACCCAGCCGTGCTTCTGGAAGCTATGAAAATAGTTAATGTTTACGAGCCTATAGAACGCTGGGTCATATTCAGAACAAACCAAGGTACTGATGCTCATCTCAAGTGGGTGGAAAATCCTAAGGATGTTAAACCGTATAGAGCAGTTGCATTTAAAGCCGTAGTCTGTGAGAAGCCTCATATAATACCTGGCGGTCACGTCATCTTTAAAGTAGCGTTTAAAGATGAGTTTTTCGACTGTGCTGCTTATGAGCCTACTGGCGGTTTTAGAGAAACTGTTAAAAATCTTATTCCTGGTGATGTAGTGGAAATCTATGGTGGTGTTAGACCTTTAAACGGCGCTATGACTATAAACCTTGAAAAGATAAGAATAGTTTCTCTTGCCAGAGAGGTTAAGTATTTCAATCCTAAATGTCCCAAGTGCAATTCAACCATGAAATCTATGGGTCGTGCTAAGGGTTTTAAGTGTGAAAAGTGCGGCCTTAGAGATTCAAATATGGGTAAATTAGAATTTGAAACGCCTAGAGCTATTAAACCGGGTTTATATATTCCACCTCCAAGGGCGCAACGTCATCTAACAAAGCCTCTTTCAAGATATGGCTTGGAGAAGAAAGATGTTAAATACAAGCTTATAGAATTTTGGCATATGCCGTAAACAGTGCTTTAAATCGTCTCAATTGACCGGGGTTAAAAAGTTATGTTTCCAGTTAATGACTTGAAGTTGAAGATCCAACATTTCACAATTAAACAACTTAGTTGTGTTCATATTTAATAATCTCTATATGTGCGTTAATTTTTTAATCCCCAAATCGTATTTAATAGATGTCTATACGGCGTTTAAAGTCGGGGGTGGAAGACATTATGGACCTACAACAATCTCAAACGACTTTTAAGCATTATCTGCTATTTCTCTCCGGGCAATTCAGCTCCATGCTAGGCTCTAGTGTGGCTCAGTTTGCGATAACATGGTGGATAACTTTGGAGACTAAGAGTGCTGTCTATCTTTCCATAGCGTCTTTTGCAGCGTTTACCCCCTTGGTAGTTTTAACCCCTTTCACCGGTGTTTTCGCTGACCGATGGAACCGTAAAATTCTAATAGGTGTTACAGACTTCCTTCAGGCTTTAATTGCTCTGATGATTATAGTGCTGTTCTGGTTTAATGTAATCTCGATATGGACTTTAATCGTTCTAATCGTTTTTAGAAGTGTTTTCCAAGCCTTTCAAGCACCAGCAGTATCTTCTTTAATTCCTCTTATGGTTCCAAGCGATAAGTTAAGCCGCATAAATGGTTTAAACTTCTTATTAGGCGGTGTAGTCGGCTTTATAGGACCAGTCACAGCCGCCATGATGTTGGAAATATGGACGATTCGTGAAATACTTTGGCTTGATGTAGCAACTTTTCTAATCGCTATAATACCGCTTATAATAATCAAGATACCTACTGTAAAGGCAAAAACGAATGGGGAGAAAACGTCCTTCACCAGAGATTTTATAGATGGTTTAGCTTTCATAAAGCATACAAGGGGTTTTATGGCAGTACTCATGACGGCTATGATGATCAACTTCTTAGCCATGCCATTAGATGTTCTTCTCCCATACTACATTAGGTTCACCCATCAAGGTGAAGCATCGGAGTTAGCATTTGTAATGGCGGCTTCCCAGATTGGAATGCTCCTCGGTGGAGTACTCATGTCTGTAATTAGGGGGTTTAGGAGGAAAACGCTTACAGCCATGTACTTCCTCTACGTTTTCTTCGCAATGTATGCTCTTATAGCTCTTTCGCCTAAGGGCTTCTTCTGGCTTATCGCATCCGCCATGTTTACGTCACACTTCTGTCTGCCGATTATAAACGTGTCATTCATCACAGTGGTTCAAATGACCGTTCCCAAAAGCCTATACGGTAGAGTAAGCTCAGTGATGATGACCCTATGCAACCTCGCGTCACCTGTAGGAATGATAATATCAGGGCCTCTGGCAGAACTCACAGGTATAGTTAATCTGTTTTTGGGCTGTAGTATTCTCGGGGCATTATGTTTAACCCTTTCAGTTATGTTCACGGATATAAAATACATAGAAGAAACAAACATAATTGACAATTCTCCCTTATAATTCAAACAGTAATGCTGACTACGAAGAAAACACGTATAGAAAAAAGACGAGAATTTTACGATGCCATTTTCTCTAAGCCAGTAGAGAGATTGCTCTACTACCTGAAATCTTCCGAATCCACTATCATCAATGGATAGACGCCTTCACAAGGCAATTCCGGCATCTTAGCCATCACTTTACGGACGGCGTCGATATCCGTAGCATTCCACTCACAGAATAGCTTGACTATTTTACCCTCTTCGTTCAATTGAGCCCAGCTTTTAACCCAATATGCATCAACTGTTACATTAGCCTTCGCCTTCCTACCGAAGAGATTAGCATCTTTAATTGTCACTGGAAATGGCAACGGATGAATAGCTAAAAACTTCGCCAAATTTTCCACCTCCTTTTTCTTTATACTGTGCTCGATTTCAGAGCGAAGCCCCACCAACGGGTGAAGAAAGCAGTCTTTACGCCTACCTCACAAGCCAGTGAAACTCTCCTAAAGCTATTAGTCCCCCATCTAATAAGGCTTTCTCAGAGTGCATTTTTAAACGTTTGAAGACGACATTTAAAACTCGACTGAGACGTTGCATTATAGAGTTTTGGAAATATGTTTCGTGAATATTATAAGATGCTTTTAAAGGAGTTTAACAAGAAACTTGTAAACTCGATCGTGTTCACGCAGGAGGTTGAATGTCCATTATGTGTTCAAACTGAAAGCCTAATAGAAGAATCAGCGTCTCTAAGCGATAAGATAACAGTTGAAGTGTAGGATTTCGTTCCCAAACATCTTTTCCGATTTCAGCATATTCCTACCAATACGCAGAATGTGAATATCTAAAATATCAGAGAACGTGATATCTCTTCTAAACTCATTCGAAAATATTGACCGAGAAACTATAAAAAGGCTTGGTTAAAAATAACTAAAGTTAGTCTATATTCTAAGCGTTTTACAGGTAAAAATTATCTAGGTCGTGAATAACGAACAGGACGCTTATTAAGTCTACTTTAACCACGATATTTCATTTGATAAGACGTAAGAATACACAAGCGTATTACCTTCACATATGTGAAGTTTAAAAGATATTTTTGGAATAAGAAAAAACTTAACCCTTCAAAGGTTAAGTTTAACTAAAAAATCTTCGACTATTCTTAAGTCTACTTCTAAACGTTATAACTTCCGCCGATTTGAGGTGAACCCATGAGTAAAAAACTTAAAGGTTGGGATAAGCCAACAGGGGTCGTTAGACGTGAGAAACCGCTCAAAGAGAGAATAGATGAAACCATATATAGGCTTAAAGGTCAGTTGAGCAAACTCGATATGACAGCTATAAGGATGGAGCAGCATGAGAAGGAGCTCTTCGAGAAGTGCGTTGCAGCTCAAGCTATGGGAGATGATGCCCGAGCCTCCCTCTACGCAAACGAATGTGCAGAAGTTAGAAAAATTTCAAAGCTACTATTAAAAAGCAAACTTGCATTAGAGCACGTCCTCTTAAGGCTTGAAACGGTTGAAGAATTTGGAGACGTTATAACAGTTATGGGTCCTGTCGCAGGCGTTATAACGGCTCTGAGGAAACAGCTTGGAGGTATAGTGCCTGAAGTCAGTTATGAACTCGGTCGCATAGGAGATGAATTAGGTAAAATGGTTGTAGAGGTTGGAGAAGCCTCGGGTCAAAGATGGGATTTAGAGCCAATGAGCAGTGAAGCCCAGAAGATACTCGCTGAAGCATCGGCTTTAGCGGAGCAAAAACTGAAGGAGAGGCTTCCTGAGCTTCCCTCCCCTGAGTCTGAACGTATTAGGAGGTGATATGTATGAGTTTAGAGTTGAATGAGTTTAAGAAGTTTTTAGGCAAACACGTAAGAGATAGCTATGGAAGGACCTTAGGTAGAATCGTAGGGCTTATAGCGGACGTAAACCAGCAGGTTACAGACGTAGAAGTAGAGTTTGGAAACGGTGATTTTCTAAGATGTCCAAGTAAGCAGTTTAGCGTAGAATCTGGCACGTTGGTATACCTCTATCCGTGGGAGTTAGAATCGCTTGAGATAGCTAAAGCCCTCGACTTAGCTATAAAGCGTATCCAGGCGCTGGATGAATTATTTAGAATGGGCGAAATCCCCACCGAAACTTACGATGAATTTAAGAAAACGCATGAAGTTTCTCTAAAGGAGCTCAAGGATCGGAGAGACAACCTGATTGCAAGGCTTAAAAACCGTGTAGACAAATTAAACGGTCAAGTAAGAGAACTTCAGATGTTTAGAACAAGCCTTAAAATGCAGAAATCCACGGGTGAAATCGGCGAGGATTTATTTAAGGATGCAATATCCATAGTTGAAGACGGCTTAACGAAATCTTTCAATGAAAAAGAACAACTTGAGCATACGATAGCGAGGCTTTCAAAACTAGATTTTAAACCTCCTTCAGCCATAAAACCGGAAGTTAAACCAGTCGTACCTAAGATTGAAATTGGAAGTGGGCTTGCATCTCCAAGTATTGGAGAATCGAAGACGGAGGATAAGTCTGCTAAAGATAAGAAAGAGAGCTCTCCAATAAACGTTAAAGTCGTAGAGTAACGTCTAAGGAGGGTGATCTTTGAAGGTACGGTGGTCCAGCGAGGACCGTGGACTTTGGAAAAAGATTGAAGACAAGCTTAAAATATCAAATAAACCTCTGAAGGAGAGGATAGTTAAAGCAGTTTATAATCTTCAGATACAAAAGGATAAACTTGAAAACACATTGAATAAGCTTCAGAGAAGAGATAGGCAGGTTTTTGAAAAATGTATAGGTGCTCATCTTTCAAACGATAAAGCTCATGCCGTGATGTATGCTAATGAATGTGCAGAGATCAGAAATATGGCAAAACTCATAATGAGTGCTCAGTTAAGTATTGAACGCGTGGTCCTTAGACTTGAAACGGTTAAAGAGTTTGGAGATATAATGGCGCAGCTTTCCCCGGTCATAGGGATCGTTAATGAAGTCAGTAAGAAGCTTTCTGGAGTAGTGCCTGAAGTCTCCAATGAACTTGACAAGATCCATAGAATTCTAAATCAAACAGTTCTTGAAACAGGGGTCACAACACAGAGGGCTGATACACCCTATGTTCTTAATGAGGAAGCTCAACGTGTAATTGAAGAAGCTTCGATAATAGCTGAACAGAAAATTAGAGAGAGATTTCCAGAATTACCTAAGCTCGGTGAACCGATTGCCGAGGGGGAGATAAGCATTGCTACTTCCCCCTCTATTCCTGCGAAAACCGTAAACTGGATGTATAGGAAGATAGATGAAGAGGTTTACAATTACATAGTTAGAAATCAAGGTAAAATCAGCATTAGTAAATGCGCTATAGAGCTCAGATTAACACCTGATGAAGTTAAAAATGCGATCAAACGTCTAAGAGAGAAGGGGATTATAAGAGTAGTATAGCTTAACCCGGGGGATCCCATGGCCTACGACGAACTCATAAAGATGGCTGAAAAGAATGCTTTGGATGCTATAAGCCTCGATAGACAAGGAGCAACTAGATTAGCAGCCGTTAAATATCATAGAGCCGCCGAGATACTGTTAACCGTGTGTTCGCTCTATCCGCAGTCTCCTCAAGCGAGGATTTACGCTGAAAAAGCAGAAGAGTATTTGAAGAGGGCTAAGGAGTTTCAAAGCTTAAGCTTAGAAACGACTGGCTTTGACGTAAAATCTACGGGTAGAGAGCAGACGACCAACCTTCTTGAAGATAAAGATAGGCCAAATGTTAAGTGGGATGATATTGCCGACTTAGAGGAGGCTAAGAGAGCTATAATGGAGGCAATAGTTTACCCAGTTAAAAGACCAGACCTCTTCCCCCTAGGATGGCCTAGAGGAATACTATTTTTCGGACCCCCCGGTTGTGGTAAAACCATGCTGGCCGCTGCCGTGGCTAATGAAATCGATGCAAACTTCTTCTACGTAGACTCCGCCACCATAATGTCTAAGTGGCTTGGTGAATCTGAAAAGAACGTGGCTGCTCTTTTTGACAACGCTAGACAGTTATCGCTTAAGGGAAAACCTACGATAATATTCATTGATGAGATAGATTCGCTTGTCGGAATTAGAGATCATGAAGTTGGAGGAGAGGTTAGAGCTAGAAACCAATTGCTCAAGGAGATGGATGGACTTTACGATAAGAATAAGAACTTCTACCTCTATGTCGTAGGTGCTACGAATAAGCCTTGGAGTTTAGATGATCCTTTCATACGTAGGTTCCAGAAGAGAATATATATACCTCCACCGAGCTACGAGGCTAGAGTTGAACTATTCAAACTGTACTGTAAACGATTGAAACTCAACGAGAATGTGGATTTTAATGAACTTGCTAGATTAACTGAGGGTTATACGGGTAGTGACATTAGAGACGTTGTTCAAGAGGCGCAAATTAGAGTAGTTCGAGAAGTATTTGAGAAAAATGAAAATGAGGCTAGAGCAATAACAATGGATGATTTTATTGAGATTATTAAAAATAGAATGCCCAGTATTTCCGAAGACATGATACAACTCTATGATAAATGGTGGAAGAAGTTCAAAGCTATTTAGATGAGGTGGATATATGAATACTGAGATCGATGAAAAAGATCTAAGAATACTTTCACTGCTCATAGAGGATTCCAGCATTTCACTCGTGGATATAGGTAGGAAATTGAACATGCATCCCAACGTCGTGGCATATAGGATCAACAAGCTTGAAGAGATGGGTATTATAAAAGGCTACACCGTCGTATTGAATCTAGAAAAGCTTGGCTTAACTGAGTACATGTGTATAGGTGTAAACTTCCCAGATCATAGGTTTAGAAACGAGTTTTTGAAAAGAATCCGAGAAATACCTCAAGTCACTATGGTCATAAGCTCTCTAGGTAAACCAGAAGGTATGCTCTTCGTAGTTGGTAGGAATAAGGAAGAGATAGATGATATTCTTTCAAAACTTAAGGATATGAATGTTGAAATAGAATTTGCAACACCAATTATAAAGAGTCTTCAGACTGGTTTAATTCCTAAAATTTTAGAAGCACCTATATCTGAGAAAAAAACCGTACAAGAACACACTAAAGGATATTTAGAGACGAACAGTAATATTATTAAGAAACTTAATGTAAGGTAAAAGATCTATTGTTAACTCTGATTTTAACTTTCATTTCTTCCGAAGCTTCTCCTACAATATGGCTTTCAACCCCCATTTTTTTACATGCTTCCATTACATTATCCGCCTCGTAGGGTGGAACAATTACGCAAAAACCTATACCCATGTTGAAAGTCCTATACATTTCTTCATCATCTATTGAACCTGTACTCTGTATAAGTTTAAACACAGGCAGTGGTTCAGGCATACCGTACAGGTTGAAGCCTACATTGGCTAGACGACCTATCCTCATAAGCTTTGTAAAAGAGCCGCCTGTTATGTGTGCTAATCCGTGAACTTCAAATTCATTTAAAATCTTCAGAATAGGTTTAACATATATTCTCGTGGGTTTTAAAAGCTCTTCCCCCAAGGTGCATCCAAGCCCCTCAATATAACTATTTATTGTAAACTTAGATAGTAGAACTTTCCTAGCCAAAGTCAATCCATTAGAGTGTATGCCAGTGCTAGTTAAACCTATTACATAATCCCTAGGTTTGATGGAGGAGCCAGTTAATATCTTACATTTATCCACAACTCCCACACACATAGCGGCTAAATCGAAACCGTATCCTTCTCTAACACCCTTAACCACTTCGCCCATAACCGCTGTTTCACCGCCTACAATGGCTATAGATGCTTCTTCGGCACCCTTAGCTATACCCTCCACGATAGGTTCTATTAAATCTCTCCTAGGCTCTTGGACGACAAGATAATCAACCAAAGCTATGGGCTCTGCACCCACACATATCAAGTCGTTAACACACATAGCCACACAGTCTATACCTATAGTATCATACTTATTCATCATTTAAGACACTAAAACCTTAGAA
>JAWCKO010000009.1:7867-8788 GCA_038851915.1 Bathyarchaeia archaeon | reverse complement strand
TGTCTACACCAGCCTCACGATAGTTCTTAGGGATGCTCATCATTAAACCTCCAATTACCTAAATTTCTCGCCTGTAAGCTTTTCAAACGCTTCAATATAGCGTTTGCTCACTTCCGCTATTATGTGTTCGGGAAGCTCAGGGGGAGGCGGTATTGGTCTACTCAATTTAACTGCTTCTTCTAAAGCCTTCTTATAACCTATACTCTCTAACCAATCTCTAACCGGTTGCTTATCGTAGCTTTCCTGTCTTCTTCCAAGACCGTAACTAGATTTCAACCAAAGTCTAAATTCATCTGGACCGATAGAATCTGCTAAAAGTATCTTTCCATCATGAGTGCGACCGAACTCCAGCTTGAGATCTGCAAGTATAAATCCCTTTTCTTCGGCTTTAGAAGCCATGAATTGGTAGATCTCTACACAAGCATCTTCAAGCATACCATATTCGTCTGAGCTAAGCCATCCTTTAGATACTGTTTCATCACTTGTTACAGGTCTATCTTTAGCCTCAAATTTAGTAGTAGGATCTAGTATAGGTCTTGGAAGCCTAGCGGCCAGTATGGGCTCTATTGGAATTTGAGCCTCCCCTCTCAAAACCCTTTCGTAAAGACTCCCATATAGATAACCTCTAACTACGAACTCTATGGGTATAATTTTTAAGCGTTTAACAAGCATTTTATCTGGCAGTAAAAGCTTGAGCATGTGATTTGGATAGTTGAGAATTTTAAACCAAAACCCAGTCATACGGCATAAAACCTCTCCTTTAAACGGTATTTCCGACGGCAGTATTACGTCGAAAGCTGAAACTCTATTGGTGAAGTGGAAGAGAAGAGTATCATCGTCAACCTCATATATGTCTTTAACTTTACCTTGCTTTATGAGACGCATATAGTCACCTTCTCAATGCTGAGTAGAAATACGTTT
>JAWCKO010000009.1:0-7811 GCA_038851915.1 Bathyarchaeia archaeon | reverse complement strand
GGAAATGATTACCCTAAGAGTTTCCTAAGCTCTTCAGACGACTGTTCAATATTACGCCTCAGGGAATTACGATATTGCAAAAGTTTCTCAGCCATCTCAGTTTTCTGTAAACATACTATTTCAGCGGCTAGAAGAGCAGCATTGACGGCATTATCGATACCTACGCAGGCTACTGGTACACCCTGAGGCGTCTGCACGATCGATAGTAGTGAGTCTAAACCCTCTAAAGCCCTCTTAACTGGAACACCTATCACAGGTTTAATGGTGTAGGCGGCTATTAGGCTAGGCAGTAGGGCGGATAATCCAGCTATAGCTATGAATACGCAGACCCCCTCCTTCTCAGCGATTTCCACAAGAGCTTTAACCTTATCTGGTGCTCTATGAGCTGATGCAATCTCCACTCTAGTTTTAATACCAAACGCATTAAGTGTTTCAACGACTTTTCTGGCATGCTCTTTATCAGACATACTGCCTATAATCACCAAAACGTCTGGCAATTTTAAACACCTCTAGGAAGATATATAAGTGGCTCAAAAAAGCTTTTGAACATAAAAAGCTCTAACCATGTTGGGCTTCATGGAAATCATCTAGATTATATTGTGGGTTTCAAAGAAAGCTTTCTATAGAAAGTTATGTTCTTTATCAGGTTGGAAACACGTAAAGAAGTTAATGCGATTTACATCAACTCATCACATGTATGGAGACTTCTGTAAAGCCAGCCCTTCTACCGATTCTCTCGAGTTTTCTAAGACATTTTCTAGTTATCGTAGGGTAGGACTCTCTAGAGACATAGACTTCCAAAACACCTTCATTTACTTCAACCTTATAGTCATCCTCTACGTGTCTTCGTAGCAATGCGTTGACACTGTTTAACATAATCTGTTCTTTAGAGCTTTTACGTTTGATAGGTACTACAAATGTCTTTTCACCGAAGACGTACATTTCGTATTCAGGCTCCTCTGTTAAGAAATCTCTTACAACTACAACGGGTCTTGCGAGGTCCGCCTCTTTCAATCCATGTGGAACTTTAACTATGCTTTCAACACTGTAGACTTTGGCAACTTCACCATCTTTCATAAATATAACCGTGTCTATTATTGAAGGTATCATGCCTAACTCCACTCTACCTACAAAGCGTTGAATAGCATCAATAGCGGTTGTAGCATGCACCACTCCAACCATGCCTACCCCCGAGAGCCTCAAATCCGCATAGAGTTTAAAATCCTCAGTATCCCGCATCTCATCAAAAATTGTGTAATCTGGTCTACTCAAGAGTAGAACGTCATGGATTTCTTGAGATCCTCCCATAACTTTCGAATATTGCGTGACTTCATCTGGAAGTTGAAGATCTCTAGGCGCTTCAATCGTTTTAACGATTTTCTCGCCTCTAAGGTAGAACTCGGCTAAAGCTTGAGCGAATGTTGATTTACCCATGCCAGGTGCTCCAGCGATAAGTATTCCCTCAGCCTGCTCAGCAAGCCTCTTCAGAAGCTTACCGGGAAGGTCGTAGTCTTCGAGTTGCATATGTATTATGGGTCTTACAGCAGTCATCTCTAAACCGTCGCTGAAAGGCGGTTTGGCTACAACGATTCTATAGGCTCCGAGTTGAATGATGGTTGATCCATTCCTATCCGTCTCTATGAAGCCTTCTCCGGCTCTAGCTCTACTTAGGACATCATTTACAATAGCTTCAAGGTCTCTCCTCGATAACGGCTTACTATGTAGTACTTCAAATATCCACTTGCCAGGTCTGCCTTTTTTAACCCTTGGAGGTAGCCCCTCTTTCAGATGTACAGACATAACTCCATCTTTGAAGAAGTCGTCTAAACGCTTTTCGACTTGAGTTTTCTCATGTAATACTTTTATCCCAAGAGCTTTAGCAATAGTTGCTGAAACATAGTCAGACGTAACAATCGTTGAACCAGTTTTCAAGGCAAATTCTCTTAAAGTCTCTTTAGGATCTAGATTAGAATCCCCATTTAGAACATCCAATTTTAAACCTAAACTTTCAGCCGACTTACGGATATTTTCCAGCTCTTCTACTCCTCTAAAATCACCGTTTAAAGCTTTATGTTCAAGCCTCCTAATTATGGAGTTGTGTATTAAGATTCTACCTTTTATTCTCCCATCTAGAATAAGCCTAGATAATAGGCCGCTTTCAACAGCCACTTCGTCTGGTAAATAAGTTTCCATTTCAGAAAATCTAGGTATTTGAATAATAGTTGCATTTATAAACCTTTCTTAGAAAAGGAGACGGTATTGAAAGTAATCCATGTAACGGTCATAATTTATCGTCTGGAGACAGTGTTTCACGTAAGACCTCTAACGATATTGCTTATTATCGTCTTGAAGAATAGTAAACCGTCCGGTTCTAGATTTGAATGGAATCTAGTCCAACCTGGGTGAAGATAATAGTGCACATGCTTCTCAGGATGAGGCATTAGACCTAGGATGTTTCCATCGGTATTACATATGCCTGCAATACTATTTATAGATCCATTTGGATTCCAAGGGTATCCGGCAATTCTACCATAGGGATCCACGTATCTGAAAACCACATATTCCTCTTCCTCAAGTAGTTGAATCACCTCTTTTGAAGCGACGAACCTTCCCTCGGCATGATTTATAGGGACATAGAGTACTTTAGAATCTAGGTTTCTTGTTAAAATGCATCTACATTTTTCTTCATGTTTCATGTAGATCCATCTATCTGCAAACAGGCCTTTCTCATTCAAAGCTAACGTAGCCTCCTGCTTTAAAAATGGTTTTTCTAATGCTGGCAATAGTCCTGCTTTAACTAAAGTTTGAAAACCGTTACATATGCCTATTATAGCTCTCCCCTCGCTTAAAAACCTCTCAATTTTACTTCTAAGCCTATACTTAAGCTGATTAGCTAGAAGCTTACCCGCCCCTAAATCGTCTCCATAGCTAAAGCCTCCAGGTATGCAGAAGACATGGTAATCATCCAGCTCTACTTCGCCTTTTAAAAGCTCGTTTAAATGTGCGAGTCTTGTTTCCGCATCAACCATTTGGAAGGCTTCAACCGTTTCTACGTCACAATTTGTTCCTTCAACTCTGAGCACCAACACTTTAACATGAGAGGTCTTCATCATATTCTCTTGAAGAGAGCAAACTGTTAAATGAGCTTTTAGGTATTTTTACAGTGTGGTCTATCGTGAAATTGGGTATAGCTAGCTATTCGTATAATAGGTACTTGACTGATGGAAGCATGACGATTGAAGATTTCATAGATGAAGCCTTTGGGCTTGATGTAGATGGCGTTGAATTGAACCAACTCTACTTTAAACCTGAGGTCAGTAGAATTAAAAATATTAAGAAAGCTCTGCTAGATTATGGGTTAGACTTATCGTGTGTAACAGTTGACAACAATTTCTGTAAGCCTGATCCAGATGAAAGGAGGAGGGAAGTGGAATTCGTTAAAAACTGGATAGATGCTACTGTTAAACTTGGTTCTCCAATTATGAGGATAAATGCGGGTTGGCCTCCTAAAGCTGTTCCGGAGGACGAAGCGTTTAAGATGTCAGTTGAATGTATAAAGGAGTCCGTTGATTACGCCGATCAATATGGGCTTATGATCACAGTGGAAAACCATGGCGGTATGACTTCTACGGCGGAGCAGGTTCTGAAACTTATTAAAGCCGTAAATTCTGATTGGTTTAGAGTAAACCTTGATTTAGGTAATTTCAGAGAAAATATCTACGAAAGTATAGAAGCCGTTATGCCGTACACGGTTCACATACATGCTAAAATGTACGAGTTGACATTAGAATGGTATGGATTGAGTAGCTACTGGATAGAAAAGAAGCTCGACTATAGGAGAATAATGGAGATAATCGCAAGATTCGGCTACAACGGGTATCTATCGTTAGAGTACGAGGGGAGAGAAGACCCCCTCATAGCCGTACCAAAGGCCTTAGACTTCCTTGATAATATAATGCCGTAGAATTTACCAGTCGAATGTAGACTTCCATGCTTTTTTAAGCTCCCAAATATTTTCCTCATAAGTTTTCCCGTCTAAACCATGTACTGTGAGACCATTGCTGGGTTTTACAGATCCGATTTTTGAGCAGGGTAGTTCCCTCATAAGGTTTTCAAACATCTGAGCATCATGTTTAGATACTTCAACTACGAATCTACTATTAGATTCTGAGAACAATATTTTATCATCCCTATTCACTCCATCTATTGGGACACTGGACAGCCAGACTTCAGCACCCAATCCTCCTGAGAAGCTCGATTCAGCTAGAGCTACGGCTAACCCCCCTTCAGAACAGTCATGGCATGCCTTAACATAGCCTAAGTCTATCGCTTCCACCAGCCTATCCATTATGAGTTTAGCCATTTTAACATCTACACTCGGTACTATTCCTCCTCTTAAACCCAAAACCGTGAAATAGTGTGAACCTCCCAGCTCACTTTTAGTAAGACCCAGTACGTATACAGGGTTTTCAGGCTCTTTAAAATCCATCGTTACAGCATTTCTAACATCTGGAATCATCCCCACGGCTGTTATTAGAAGGGTTCCAGGTATTGATAGATATCTCCCATCTGGAAGCCTATACTCGTTGTACAGGCTGTCTTTACCGGATATAAAGGGAGCGTCAAACCCTACCGCTCCATCATAACATCCCTTCGCGGCTTCAACCAGTGCACCTAGGGTCTCCTCTCTCTCAGGATTACCCCAGCTGAAGTTATCGAGTAAGGCTATTCTACGTCCGCCAACTGCTATGTTATTTCTTATAGCCTCATCTATGGCGGATAGAGCCATCTTATAAGGATTTATCGAATATTTAGGGTTCACACCGCAAGAAACAACTATACCCCTCCAAGAGTCCTTTAAAGGCTTAATTACACATGCATCGCTCGGCCCATCTTGATTAACACCTACAAGCGGTTTAACTATAATTCTAGCTTGAACTTCATGGTCATACTGTCTAATTACCCACTCTTTACTGGCTACATTTGGACTTTTCAAGATATTCTTTAAAACATCCATCAAATCTCTAGGTTGGGGAAAATCAACCTCCTCTTCGAGCGGGGCCCTCCAAAGCGCCTTACGTCTAACTCTTGGAATACCCTCAAAGAGAAAATCTAAATCTAGATCACATACCATTTCACCATGGTATTTTACGCATAGATGCCCAGTGGAAGTGAATTCCCCTATTACTGTTGCTTCACAGTCCTCATTTCTAAATATTTCAAGCAATTCTTCAATGTTATTTTTAGGAACAGCTAAAACCATACGCTCCTGAGACTCTGAAAGCCAAATCTCCCAAGGCCTTAGACCACTATATTTTAAAGGAACATTTGCCAATTCAACAGTAGCACCTAGTCCCCTTGCCATCTCACCCACGGCGGATGAGAGTCCTCCGCCTCCACAGTCTGTTATAGCCGAGTAGAGAGGTTTATCATACTTATCTCTAGCCCTTAAAATAGCCTCCAATAGTTTCTTCTCCTCTATAGGATTTCCTATCTGTACAGATACTGCTGATACTTGCTCAGACTCCGGTGTAAGCTCCATACTGGCAAATGTAACGCCTCTTAATCCATCCCTGCCAGTTTTGCCACCAGCTAGAACTATAAGATCTCCCGGTTTAGGGTTCTTAACGTACTTCTTAATAGGCATAATGCCTACGCATCCTGCATATACTAAAGGATTACATACATAGTTTTCATCAAAGTATATTGCTCCGCAGGCCGTCGGTATGCCCATTTTATTGCCATAGTCTCGAATGCCAGCTACAGCCCCCCTCATCAAACGTCTAGGATGCATAATGCCTGGCGGAAGCCTCTCATATGGATAATCTAAAGGTCCAAAAAATAAGACATCTGTCGAAAGTATGGGTTTAGCACCTACCCCCATTACATCTCTGAAAACTCCACCAGTACCAGTTCCAGCGCCACCATATGGATCTAAAGCCGTCGGATGATTATGTGTTTCAACTTTAACGGCTACAGCCCATTCTTCATCAAAAGCCACTAAACCAGCGTTGTCTTTGAATACGATAAGACACCATGGTTTACTCGCCTCTTCCGTCGCTCTAAATATGAATGTCTTCAACAGCCCATCTATTCTACTGCTTGACGTTTCTACAATCCCTTTAAATGTTTTATGATAGCAGTGCTCAGACCACGTCTGAGCTATCGTATTCAACTCTACATCTGTTGGGTCTCTACCTAAAGCTTGAAAGTACTTTTGAATGGTCTTCATCTCTTCGGGAGAAAGCGAAAGCATATACCTTTGACTAATCTCAATCAACTTTTTTTCATCTACAAACCTTAATCGGATATATTCAACGGTGGCCATTTCTAGAAACTCTAAGATATGAAGGCAGAGTATTCTATTAATTTTTCCTCAGATCTACGCTTTTATATAAAAGTTTTAAGGGGGAATTACAGGCACCTCACCGAATAAACCTAAGTTTACAGACTCACCAGGCTTTACATGATGACATGGTATCAACCTTACCCCCACTGTCCTGCCTTTAAGCTCAGCGATTTTAAACATATCTTCTAAAAGGCCTTCAATTATTTTAAGTGAGCCTTCAGCTGGAATTACAGCCATGTCTACTCCTGCTACACACACTGTGGATAAAGCTATAAGGTCTCTAAGTCTAACTCTTCCTTCCAATGCTCTCTGCTTAAGAACATTATCCTCTGCTACAGGCAACATAAGCTCGCAGAATCCTGTTGATTTGACGTTGGCTTTAAAAGCAGCATCGTAAACTGCTTTATTCAACATGGCGACTGCTGATATTGAACCGGGCTCTGGTATTGGGACACCTGAAACATCCTCAACCAACCTTGCAGATGAATCTTCCATCCATGGTGAAATAGAGTAGTCTACACCGTAGAAATCGACTCCAAGCTTTGAAGAAATTTCTAAGCCATAGGCTTCTGAACGGATCATCAACTCACAAGCTTTATCGATTAAACCCTTAATGCCGTTAATCCGATATGCTTCAAGGAGATCCGTTGAATAAAGCAAGGCTACAGCCAACCCTTCTCTAGACTTCACATTCACAGATAATGGAAAATATGGGGTTAAAAAATCCTTGGAATTTCCAAGTTTAACAGCTACTCTGGATAAGAGCACGGGGTTTTTCTGAGATATTTTTATGAGGGCTTCAGCTATTCTTTTGAAAGATTGTTGGAGACTGGCGTCTATACAGACGTATACACCGCTCTGAAGTAGCTGCTCAATGACATTGCAATCAATACTATTAGATTTAATGGTGAAACCGGAAACTAGAGACACTCCAGACCTAAATGAAGAATCGTAGACTGTTTCAGCTAATTTAACGATATCTATTTTCTCAGGAGGTGGAGGTATCGATATTCTAAGGCTCCACAGGTCTTTCTTCCATTCGACGCTATCTAGAAACGTGCAGAATCTACATACTCTACTTGAAACATACTCCGCAATATCCATGGGATCCCATGATTTTGGATTTAAGTATAAAGTTAAAGCTCTAATCTTCACGGATGGCGCCTTCACTCGATTTAATCCTCGTACCTACCCCTTATTTTTAGTTTATCTTCTACGTAAACTTAACTCTCTTATAGGCTTATAAGTCATCTTAGCGGGTTGAAAGACGATTCAAATCTAAGTCATTAGGTGGAGAAAAACCGACAGTATGAAATCATTAACCATAGGTTGAAATTTTTTAGGTTTTACTGGGTTTATGTGCTTTAAGCTTAGCTATAGCCATAAGTACAGCTCCAAGACAAGCAACTCCAAAGCCTATGACCGGCTCTGACTTCTTTTCAAAGACCATGACCTTCCTATC
>JAWCKO010000008.1:0-17299 GCA_038851915.1 Bathyarchaeia archaeon | reverse complement strand
GATTAAAAATAGGGGTCCCTGCCCTTACGCATCTGTATATCAAAAAGGAGGTGGCAAGCACACTATCCAACACATAATATCCAGGTTCACCATGTCTATAGGGTATCTCAAGCTCATCTAAGACCTTTAAAGCCTTCCACGATGGACGTCTACCGGAAAAAGTAGACTCGTAAAACGTGCATCTTTCATTTAGAGCATGGCTTCTAAGGCTTTTACAGTATTTTAAGAAGTCTCCATATGATATACTTTTAATATCCTCGGAAGAAGCCTTAGGGCACATGTGCTTCCGACTCGTCAGTGGAACCACCATAAACTTCTCCGATGAGAATTCAGATATCCTCCTAGCTTCCCTACAGTAAATCTCAAGCTGATTCCTAGTCCTCGTTAGAACAAGAAGCCTCTTAAACAATCCGAGGCTTCTAACAGCCATGTAAGCCGTTAAAACAGATACACTTTTACCTGTCCCGCATGGACTTGAAAGAAGTGCAACACTACCGTTTTTAAAAGCTTCAAATAGGAAACGTATGGCTTTAAGCTGTCCTACCCTGTAAGATTTATACGGGAAAAACTTAGTGAAAAGTTCTTTATACTCCACAAAAACTATAACTGAAAACTCTAAAGTTTAAGCTTTTATAGAATCTCCAAAGTATAGATTTTCAGGAGTTGAAAGGCTTTGAAAATACTCTGGGCACCTTGGAGAGCTGTCTACGTCGAAAAGCCCGAGGGCAATTGCATATTCTGCGAGAAAACCCGTGAAAATAGGGACGAGGAAAATTTAATAGTTTTAAGAGGGCAGAGGGGTTTTATAATGCTTAACAGGTATCCTTATAACACCGGACATCTTATGATAGCTCCCTATAGACATGTCGCCAATGTGGAAGATCTTACTGAAGAAGAGTCTATGGAGATTTTCAAACTTTTAATGGAGTCTATTAAAGCGCTTAAAAAAGCCTTTAAACCAGACGGATTTAACGTGGGTATAAACCTTGGTAGAGTTGCTGGAGCAGGTGTAGAAGGCCATATACACTTCCACGTCGTCCCAAGATGGCTTGGCGATACCAACTTCATGCCTGTAACTGGTAACACGAAAGTCATGCCTATATCTTTAGAGGAAGCCTATGAAAGGATTAAGTGAAGTATAAAATCCTGTTGAAAATAATCGGAAGACCTGTAGAAGCGTTAACCGTATATTAACGTTCCGATTTTAACACCTTTAACGGCTAATTCAATATTCTCAGGTTTAAAACCGTTTAAGACTATCGTTTTAACTCTATGTTTAGCTATTAATCTAGCCGCCCTCGGATCTATTATTGTCTTCAAACCAGCCTCATAGCGTACATGTCCAAACATGTCTTTAAGCTCTTTAAAATTTAAACAGTCAAATTTATAAGCATCCGGATACCGTGAGGGGTCTCTATCGTAAATGCCATCTCTATTAGTGGCTTTAATAAGTATATCAAAGCCCAATTTAACGGTTGCAAAAACAGCCACAGTATCCGTAGTCATACCGGGTTTAATACCACCCATAACTACGATATTATGCTTCTTAAGCAGTTTAGAAGCTTCTCCTATTCTCCTGGGGATTATCACGGGAGCTGTGGGTTTAAGTGCTTCAGCCAATAGTTGAGCGATCACTCGTGAAACCTGTATGGCCACTCTATCCTGACTCTCCTGAGGCATATTCATAGTTTTAGCATTTTCTATGAGTATTCTAGCTAAATCTCCTCCCCCAGTTATAACAAGCAGTTTAAAACCGTTTAAGGAAAGCTTTTTTAAAATTTTAGAGTATTCTAGTATAAGCTGTGGGTTTAACGGAGAAGCTATAACGGAGCCGCCTATTCTAAGCACTATGTTCAAGCGGAACACCACCTAAATTTATTTAAACTGTTTTCAGTATAATTTAAAATACTAACTGTCGAGAGGAGAGGTTTTTGAGTAGAATTAGGAGGGGTTTTTCAAATCAAGTTTTTCAGGTTCTTTCTTCGCCGATTAGGTTTGAAGTCTTAAGACTACTCAGGCTTAACCGTACTCTAACGTATAGTGACATTATGGATAGGCTCGGTTTAGAGCCGACTAAACATGCCGGTAAGTTTGCATACCACCTTAGAAGCCTTATAAAGGCTAGGCTTATTGAGAAAACGGATGACGGTAAGACTTACCGGCTCACAGATCTTGGAGTTAGAGTTTTAGAATTCGCCCAGGAACTTAATGAGTATCTTTTGAAGAAGGCAGGTAAACTTCTCGTTAGAAGCTCTAGAATGGCTATAGAGGAGTTCGACAGGTTTAGAATAGTTAGCAGTCTCGTTAAGGAGGCGCAAGTCCCACTGGACTTAGCTGAATCCATATCGCTTGAAGTTGAAAGAAGACTTGTAAACCTGCAGGTTAAATATTTAACCGCCCCCCTTATACGGGAGATAGTTAACGCAGTTCTAATTGAGAAGGGGCTTGAAGAGTATAGACATAGGCTTACAAGACTCGGTCTTCCAGTTTATGACGTCATTAAAACTTTTGAAAAAGCCAGTATGATGAAGATGCATGTTGAAGACGTTAGAGGAATAGCTGGTGAAGCAGTTTTAAGAGAATACACTCTTCTAAACGTTCTACCGAGGGATGTTGCCGACGCATATTTAAGTGGAGACATCCACTTGGAACTCTTAGGGTCTTGGATACTTAGACCAGATGTCATTCAACACGATATTCGGCTGATCCTAGCTGGCAAGTTTCCAAATCTGCCGAGTAAAAGCCCAGCGACGTTAACTTCAGCTTTAAATAGGCTTAGAATCGCCACCTATAACAGCAGTTTTGAAGTGAATTTAGATCAAGGATTTGACATGTTCAACGTCTTCTTAGCACCTTTCACTAGAGGAAAGAGGCTGGTGGAAGTTAAACGGGCTCTTCAAATGTTCATAGAGTCTCTACGAGTATCTTCAACTTTAAACGTCAACTTCGGATTAGAGATCGGTTTAAATCGGACGATTGAAAACCTTAAAACTTCATCTGGTGGAGAAGTATATGGAGACTATCAAGATGAGGTTTTAACATTTACACAGGCTTTCATAGATGTTTTAAAGAAAGAGTTCTCAAGGACCCCATTATGCAACCTCAATTTAATAGTTAAGATTAGAGAAAGCCCTCTAAAAGGCGAATGGGAGGAGCTAGTGAAGAATGTGCACGAGGCCATGAGGCTCGGCATACCTACCATAGTAGCCAATTTAACCGATGTAAACGACAACATTAGCTTTTCAAGCTGCGGATTAAAGTTTGAACCTTCTTCTGACTGGGAAATGGAAACCCTAGCAGTACCTATGATTGCAGACGTTTCCATAAACATGCCTAGACTTGCCCAAATATCCAAGGGAAACGACGAGAGGCTTTGGGAAAATCTACAGAAAACAATGGATAAAGCCGTCGAAGCAATACGTATTAGGAGGGGGGCTTTGGAGAACCGTATTAAAGAGGGGCTTCTACCGACCATTTCACAACCGGATGATCCATATATAAGGTTTAAAGCTATTTTCTCAACTCTAGGGTTGATCGGACTTAACGAAGCCACCATTATGCATACAGGTGCAGATCTTTTAAATGCTTCATCGCAAGCAGCCATGCTTAAAATGTTAAGACGTTTACGTTCATATCTGGACGCAGGTAGAGATAGAATCGGGTTGACAGGCATATGCGGCGAAGAGGGCTCATCAAGACTTGTAAATCTAGACCTCAACAATTACGGTAAATCCATTCTAAACAGTCAAGGCTTCAGAAGAGAGTCATACTATACTGAAGTATGTATAGTGCCTCTTGAATACGATATACCGCTTTCAAAGAGGCTTGAAATAGAGGAGAAAATAGGATCGATCATGAATTACGGAACTCTTCCAATCATAGAGGTGAACTCAAACGAGGTTGATTGTGGAACGCTTTTCAAGACAACACTATACATATTGTCCAAGCATAAACAACTCAGATGCTTCACATACTCTATGTTTACAACGTATTGTAAACGTTGCTCTAAGGTGTTCGAGAGTTACTCGGATAGATGCCCGAAATGCCAGAACATAGCCACTGTAATTCAATACGGTAGAACACCTCCTCTAGTTAAACCGATATATAGATGGACAACTGAAAAAAAGGCGAATATGCCTTTAAGAAAGATCTACAGCGTTAAAGACTTCGAACCTCTAATTTCAATTCTAAGCTCAGCTTAAAACTGATCTATCACATCCTCACTAGTCATAATTCTCTTACAGTAATGGCATCTAAGCCTTAGAGGCTCTACGTTTTCAACAATAAACATAGGTTGAACAGGTTCTCCACTATTTGTTATACACGTTGAATTCGCACATTTAATCACATTCTTTATGATGTTTGGAAGTTTAACTTTATTCTTCTCAACCACTTCATAGCTACGTATGATATTTATAGTGGCATTTGGAGCTATCAAAGCTATCTTATGGACTTCA
This sequence comes from Bathyarchaeia archaeon, assembly GCA_038851915.1. Classification (GTDB taxonomy): domain Archaea; phylum Thermoproteota; class CALKCG01; order B24; family B24; genus DTBU01. Next base: position 12,842 of record JAWCKO010000008.1, on the reverse strand, counting down.
TCCTCCCTAAGCTCACGATTCTCAACCTTTACGATGTCTTTTCTACCGAGCTTCTGGCTTGGAACATTCATTAGAATACTTATTATATTGCCCTCCCTGCCTGTCAACCCTATTATTCTGAGAACGGCTAAAGCGTATCCAGCAGTTATGTGGTCTATGACTGTTCCATCTTTAATCTTACTAACTCTCAGCTCTTTCTCAACCATGGCAACACCTTAAATAAATTAGGTTACTTAGATTTTATAAAATAGATTCACTTTAAAAAGCTTACAATCTCCCATAGTTTCATTAAACTTCTCAATAAGCTAGATAAACCCTGACTATTTTCAAAGACATATCCACAGTAGACCCTGTCAGCCATTAATTCAACTGCATCTCTAGGCTTGATGTACATGTTTATGGTTGTTGTCTCCACCCTTTAACCAATATCTCTAGGTATTCTTCTTAAATCAGCTGTTTACATACCATAGCAATCCACTATCTACACAAAATAAACCATTAAAATATTCCCTAGAAGCTCTACTATATTGGTCTAACGGAAACGACATAAAATATTGATTCGGTTGCCCATAGACGGCAATAAGTATTAATATGTGTTGCCACCCATATATGTTTGAAATGGAGGATTTAAGATGAGTATAAAACAGCAGAGGTTTAAGATCTCACCCACGGGTAGAGGGGCGATATTCAAACTGAAGAGGTGGTTCTACTTAACATTCTATACAAAGAACATGCCAAATGATATTAAAGAGAAAAACCGAAGCGTATGGCTTGAACTTTCAAGAAGACTTATCGAAGAGGTGAATAGGCGGAGAGCTTCAGAAAAACCGACGAGGATAACATTAGAATACGAAGCTGATCCAAACAATGAATTTAAACCAATATCTGTAACAGTTGAAGTAATGGAAATGAAACCTATAGAAAGCTTCAAAGTCTCTCTTAGAGAAGAGGTAACTGAAGCGGAAGAAAGGGAGAAATTTAAAGCTCAACTTGTAGAAATGCTTAGAAAAGCTCGAGAACTAGGTATAACTCCGGAAAATCTCATAGAGAAAAACCAATAAAAGTCTGAAGACTGTACATTAAATATTGATAAATCAAAAAACTTCATAACAATTAATGAATTTACTCTGTCTATTGATATTTATCATTATCTTGGATTTTCAATTGGTTTAAATACATGCATATGATCGATAAGATAACGGTAGTTTGATTAGATGAGTAAGGAATATTGGATAGGTTTACGTTGAGAATAATTAAAAATTAAGTTGGTTTCTTTTTAGATACTTTAAACTTAAAATCGGTATATTGAAGATCATTTAAAACTTAAGCTGCAGATGCGCTAAGCATAATCGGTAAGCCTTTTCCCGGTTTGCTTCATCCAATCTTCTATTGGGCTTTTGAATTTCTCTTCGAATACTGCTCTATGGATTGAATTATACGTGCAGAATGATATTATCCTTCCGTCTGGAGTGGCGTAGTGTATGCCGCATCTACTTATCCTATCTAAATCTAGATTCCATACGTCTTGGAAGTGCATTATCCCAACCATTACAATGTTATACATTAACTTTCCTAAAGCTTCATAACTCCCCTTAGTCACAATATCTTTAAGGAGGTTCCTGATAAGTTCACTCTTCACCATCGGGAGAAGCTTGAGAGCATCCAATTTAGCCCTTCTACTATGACCTTTAACCCCTAAGTAGTACATTTCCCAGAATATTTCGGCAAAATTATCAACATCTGCAAGTTCGGTTATCGGCGTGAAAGACCCATTCTCCTTAGCCACTAGGAATGTGGCCGCACCACAGTGTGGATGCAGAGTGAACTCTGGGTACGTTCTATTTTTAACGACCTCCATCCCCTTAGCGATGGAGAGAGGCCAGTTTACAGGTCTCCAGCTCCACCTAGAAACTACTCCATTAGTCTGCTCTTCTATAAGCTTTACAGCATCAGGTATGGTTATCCTCATCTTCCTCATCTCCTCCTTTCTAGCTCTACCGGCCATAGATATAGGTTGTATGTTTACACATCTGATCACATCTCTATTGTTAATAGCGTATCTTATGATGTCTCCTAGATCACCATCGTTAACGCCTTTAGCCAATGTGACCACTAGTACTATAGACTTATGCCTAAGCTTTCTAGCGTTTTCAACAACCTTATTCTTAATATTGACGAATCCTCCTCTCCCTCTAAGTTTAAAGTATATCTCCTCTCTCAACCCGTCGAATTGAAGATATATCGTATTCATACCAGCATCCAACAGCCGCCTGTAGTAGTCTAAATCTTCAGCAAGCCTAATACCGTTCGTATTAACCTCTACATGTCTAATTCCAGCATGCTTGGCTTCTCTAACCAATTCAGGGAGGTCGTTTCTAAGCGTAGGCTCTCCTCCGCTGAATTGTAGGGCGTTTGCAGCCCACGGACTATTAGACCTGAAAAGCCTAATCATATCAACTATCTGCTCATACGTAGGCTCGTAGACGTAGTTTACAGCACCCGCGTATGCGAAGCATATCGGGCATGACATATTGCATCTATTGCTGACGTCTATTATGCCTAGTATTGTGTGGGTTTTATGCTGGGGGCATAATCCGCAGTCGAAGGGGCAACCTCTATCTATTTGAGAATTGGGGTTTTCAAGCCCATTACCGATGTATCTGGCAGTGTTCCACTTTTTCTCAAACCACTTATAGTATTCGGCATCCCCCCAGTAGACGTCTTCAAACTTACCATGCTCTAGGCAGGTCTTCTCCAGATATACGATGCCATTCTCCTCGTAGATTCGCATAGGTATCCTTCTGAAGCATAATGGGCATATGCTTACAGACCACTTTTCAAACGGTTTTTCATTAGACATGACAATGAAATTTTACCTTAATAGGTATATAACGGTTTTTCCCAATCTACAAGGTTCTTCTAAGATTTATAATTAAATCCGGTTTATTTGTCGTTACAGAATCTACACCCCTTCCCACCAATTCTCTAGCGGTTTCCAAATCATCTACAGTCCAAGCGTTCACCTTAAGCTTAAGCCTATGAGCAAATTCTACAGTTTTAAAGGAGGCAAGCCTATAGTGAGGCATAACAGCTACGCAACCAATTCTTTTAGCTATGAGAATGAAGTGTCCAGGCTTTGCATAGATTATACCTCTATATGTACCGGGGTTTGCTTCGACAACGGCTTTTAACGCATCTTCGTAAAATGATATGAACACAACCTGATTCAGCATGCCTTTGTTCTCTACAATTCTTAGAGCATACTTAGACGCGTGGACCTCCTTAAGCTCTAACAATAGACATACCTGACCACGTACTACATCTAAAACTTCTGAGAGGAGAGGAATTTTCTCACCCTTACCAGCGTCAAAATTTTTGAGCTGTTCAGAAGTGTAACTGTCAACTCTACCCGATCCATTTGTAGTCCTATTCAAGGTTTCATCATGTATTACTACTGGCACATGGTCTTTGGAAAGCCTAACATCAACTTCTACGGCGTCTGCATCCATATCTATAGCCTTTTCAATAGCTCTAATAGTATTCTCAGGTTCATAGCTTGAAGCCCCTCTATGGGCGACAACCGCGAAAGGCTTCTTAGAGAAAAACTCTGAGACTTCCACCATCCCCCACCATTAACTCAATCACAACGTCAAGCTATATATGTCTTAAACCCGCCTTCAAAAAATAGAAGATCGTGTAGAGGGTTTTCCAGCAGTTTCTGAATGGTTTACTTTATGTATTACTCTATTGTGGAGCTAAAGCTTTCAGCGTCTTTTGGCTACTAGCCTAGTGATGATTTTAGAAGGGGTTGGCGGATTTTAGGGATGCGGTGAATTTCTGCACCGAGACTGCTTTAAAAAACGTTACAAGCTACTTTAAACTTAGAATTACCGTAGGGGGATGAATAGAAGATTATACTCATGGAACTTCAGGAAACTTCAATCCTACATCGACTATAAAGCTAAGCTCAAAGGTTTAGTAGTAATTTACGTTAATCCGAAAAATACATCAAGCCTATGCCCGATAGGTGATGGTGTATTGGCATTAAATGAGCATAGGATTTTAAAGTGTAAATGCGGATATGAAAACGATAGAGATGTTGCTACATGGCTAAATATACTCAGGATGAGAGAAGTCCCGTTGCCCCAGAAAGCCATCTATGAAGCCTTAAAGGCCGGGGTGGAACGGATAGTAATAAAAAGTCAACTATCCGACGGCAGAATTTACACAGGTATGTCGGATAATCTTTAACGTGGGGTTCACCTACGTATACGTGGAATTTGAAGAAGACTTTCCTGAGACTATGTGAAGTATATGAAGATATAGAGAGGCTTAGCTCTAGAAGTGAAGTTATAGAAGTCGTGGCGGGATATTTTAAGGATCTAGATGCGGAAGACCTTGGAACAGTTATTAGACTCTCTACGTCAAATTTTAGAGAGGCTTTAAACGTAAGCTGGGCTACGCTTCTAGAAGCTTTAAAAGACCTGTATAGGTTTACCGATGGAGATTTCTACTGGGCTTTCAACGAGACTGGTGACGTTGGAAGCAGCGTCAAATCGATCTTGGAATCTAAAAAGCTCATTCGTCAAACCTTACTGTTAACAAAGCCCCTCAAGCTTGAAGAGTTGGATTTACTGCTTCGAGAAATCTCTGAGGCAAAGGGCTCGGGTTCCAAGTATAAAAAGCTTAAAGTTTTAAAAGGCTTGTTCAGTAAAGCCTCTCCATTAGAAGCTAAATACCTAGTTAGGATAATTCTAGGAGATCTTAGGATAGGTGTTAAAGAGGGAATTATCGCTAAAGCTTTATCTAAAGCCTTCCACATTCCATACGAGGCTTTAGAGAAGGCTTTAATGCTCAGTGGAGATTTGGCTGAAACCGCGGTAGTAGCTAAAACGTATGGTGTCAACGGTATTATAAACATGAAGTGTAATCCATTTAATCCTATAAAGCCCATGCTTGCAGGCATGGCTTATAGCATTAAGGAGGTTTTAGACGAATTTAAAGATAGAACGGCGTTTGAGCATAAGCTTGACGGTGCTAGAGTTCAAATACATGTATTTAACGGGGAAGTTAAAGTCTTCTCAAGAGGGCTTAAAGACGTAACTTCAAGCCTACCTGAAGTCGTAGACATCGTTAAAGGAGAGTCTAAGCTGAGGGGCTGCGTAGTTGAGGGTGAGGCTGTAGCTGTAGACTTCAACGGTAAACCTCTTCCATTTCAAGAACTCATGCACAGGTTTAAACGCATCAGAGGAGTTGAAGAGGAGGCTAGAAAGCTCCCGATTAAACTATACTTATTCGACATATTGGTAGCTGAAGGTTCCCTAACGATAGATGAACCCTACATCAAAAGAAGGGAGAATCTAATCCATAGAGTGGAGTCAATACCCGTAGTAGATTGTCTAATAACTCAAAACCTTGAGGAGGCTGAAGACTTTTACAGAAGAGCTTTAGAAGCCGGGCATGAAGGTGTTGTAGCTAAGAAACTGGATAGCACCTACCATCCGGGCGTACGTGGTAGAGAGTGGTTAAAGGTCAAGGGGACTTTAGATGCTTTAGATTTAGTTATAGTTGGAGGAGAATATGGATATGGACGTAGGTATAAATGGATAAGCGACTACTTTTTAGCTGCTTTAGACACGGTGACTGGCAATTTTACAGTGATAGGGAAAACCTTTAAAGGCTTAACAGATGCAGAGTTTGAAAACCTTACGAAAATCCTTGAAAACGATGTTATTAAAAAAGAGGGACGTAGAGTCTGGGTAAACCCTAGAATAGTAGTTGAAGTTGCCTATAATGAAGTACAGAAAAGCCAAAAGTATCTCTCTGGTTTCGCGCTTCGATTTGCCAGAATAGTTAGAATACGCTGGGATAAGAAAGTCGAAGAAGCAGATACAATCGACAAAGTTAGAGAAATATACTTTAGGCAATTTGAAAGGAAGGCTTCAATCTACTAACCGTCAAAAGAAAATTCTTTCGATTTTATCTATCAGGGTTCTAGCTCTTTCGTAGACTTCATCTTTTGAGCCGAATTTTGAGGGCCCGTATCCTTCAGTAACGAAAGATGAGGCTGCTGATGCTACCGCTAAACTCCAATTTAAATCACTACTACGGAAAAATTCAACGGTAAAACTAGCTATGAAACTATCTCCAGCTCCAGTTGGGTCAACAACCTTAGGAGGCTTATAAGGTGGGCTTCGTAAAACTTTACGCTCAGCCATACAGAGAGAGCCGTCTTCTCCAAGTGTTAGAAGCACTATGCCATGATGCAACTTTCCAAGCCTCTTAAGCGTTTCCATAGGATCACTAGCCCCGGTTAAAGCCTCCGCTTCTTTCATACTCAGCTTGACGACGTCTGCATTTGAAAGAACTTCAGGGTTTAAATATTTATCTTCGTAGACTTCACCATCCTCTTTAAATTTCCTTATAAAGCCTTGAACATCTATTGAGAGCATATGGGCCTTAACCCTCAAGGCTTTTAAAGTCTCCAAACCGACTTCACCTGCTACAGAACCTACGTGAGCCAGCTCAACCCTCGGAAGGTTTCCGAGTTCTAGTGGGGTAATGGGACTGCATAAGCCTAAAAGCTTCAGAATCCTACCGCTACTTCCATATACGAGTTTAAACCGTGTAGTTTTAGATTTTAAATCTCTAATGTAGAAGCTGGTGTTTAAACCGGATTTTGAAAGCCAAACCATGAATTCGTCAGGGAAATCATACCCGACTTTTGAAACTGGTGTAGCATCGTATCCAAGTCTTAAAGCCGTTATAGAGGCGTAGACTGAAGAGCCGCCTGGAGTTTGATAAGTAGGATGCTCGGCCACGTATATTAAGTCTACCGTCGTATGTCCTACAACTGTAAATTTCATGAGGAGAACCTACCCGTAAAAGCGATACTTCAACCTATTCCTATCAACTGTTCAGGTATTTCCTCACCGCGGTTGAATACTTCAACTTTTTCACCGAGGCCTACGTACACTGCATCCGTCATATCTAGGAAAAGCCCTGTTTCAACGACACCAGGTATTTTCTTAAGTTCTTGATCGATTTCTTTAAAGCTTCTATCTATACATCTAAACCGTACTTCAGCTATGAGATTTCCACGATCAGTCATCAGAGGGACTTCTTCACCGTTTATCTTGTAAACTCTAAGCCGAACTTCTCCTCCAAGTTTAGAAATCCTCCTAAAAACAAGCTCTCTAGCTTCTTTTAAGATTTCAACAGGTATTGGGAATTTCGTATGAAGCTTTTTAACAAGCTTAGTATGATCCACTATTACTAGGAATCTTTTAGACGAGGCTGCGAGCACTTTCTCACTGGTAAAAACGCCGTAGGAGCCTCCTTTAAGCAGATTAAGGTTTCTATCAACTTCATCAGCACCGTCAACATCAACGTCTACAACCGGATACTCGTCTAGAGAAGCTAGATGCATGTTTAAACTTAAAGCTAGAAGCTTTATCGGTATACTTGAAGGAATCACTATGACTTTAAGCCCTTCATTCTTAATCCTCTTAGCTAGTTCTCTAACGAACATAGCCGCCGTGGTTCCACTACCGAGTCCAACAACCTCCCCATCTCTTATCGAAGAGCTAACGTATCTTGCTACGAGTTCCTTCTCCCTTCTAACTTCTAACGTCATCCTACAAATTAAAAACAGTCTGGATATTGATAAGATTTATGGAAAAAAGGAAAGGGGAGGAATCTTCACTACTCTAAGATTATCGCGGCTGCTGGACACTGTTCTGCAACTTCATTACAATCGCATCCATTGCATCCGTCTGGGTTGACAACTGTAGATTTCCCTTCGTCATCCAGCTGGAAAACCTCTGGGCACAATGAAGCGCATAAACCGCAACCTATACAAGCATCCCTATCCACTTTAACCTTCAATTTTTCAACCCCCCTTCTTTAGAGAGAAGAATCTATCATTTAACTTTAACGCATCTCTTAAGAAGACCCATATCTGAAAGTTGCTTGAGAATAGCTTCGTATTGACTTTGGTCATTAATAGCGGTATTGATAGCGTCTTCACTCACATGGGTTCCAGGTTTAACTAAAACCTCAGCTTTAACGTTTAATGTCTTCTCTAGAGCATACTTCATTAGAACACCTATTAAGCCGCCCATTGGACAGAAGGGTGTGGTTGGTTTAAACGTCACCCGAATCCTCTCATCACTAAGTATTTCAACGGAATCTTCATCCACTATGTTCATCTCTACTACCGAGACAGGGTATTCTGGATCGTAAACCCCTCTAAGAACAGCCATTATCGTCTCCTTATTCAGTGACATTCAGTTATAATGGTGTTTCTTCAACTATATAAGCTAGTCTAAAACAGCTGTAAGTTTCCTCATGCATGAAATACATGGAAGCTTAGATTTAAAATCCGTGTCTAGTATACTGTTTGAGAAATACATGACACATCTAGAGTTGGAACAGTGACATAGCCCATATGTATGACCTATCTCATGGATGGCTTCTTTAACGGCCCTATTCATGAATAACCTTTCATTGAAACTATCCCCGTAAAAACGCGTATCCAGTCTAGCTAGGGATACTATCGCAAGTAGACCTGGGCTTTCAGCCTGCCCAAATATAAAGTTGAGGTTTGACGCATAAAGGTCTACATAGGTAACGAGCAGCGTTCTACGTTTAACAGATTTAGCATAGTACATCATTATTACGTCAGAGTTGTATTGTCTCCTACGGGCATTATAGGCCTCCACGGGAATATTGAAGCGTTCAGCTGAAGCTTTAAATTCAATGAAGGGTAGGATTTCCATCAGCTTTAAGGAAAGCCTTTCCAGAAGATTTAATTCTACATCGTTTAAGGCTACGAGGAAGACTTCATCTTTAAACTTCATAAGTATCTCCTACTTTAGGAACCTGAGCCTCGAAACCCAGGTCTCTAGCATACCTGTGGAGTGTTTGACACTTCTCAGTCTCTCCGTGAACTGCGTAAATTATGGGGCTTCCATCAAGCTCGCTTAGAAAACTTTTCAACCCACTCATATCTATGTGCGAAGAAAAGTCAAACCTCTTAACATCTGCTTTAACTTTTCTAACTTTACCACCTATAACAAATCTACCCTTTTCAAGGAGCTCGCTTCCAGGCGTACCAGGTATCTGGTAGCTGACGAGGTATATCGCATTATTACTGGATTTAGCGAGTTTCTCAGCGTAAAATACGGCTGTTCCCCCTTTAAGCATACCAGCTGGTGCTATTATAACCCCGTTCTTCTTAAGTAGAAGCCGTCTATCTCTCCACCCTGAAACCCAATTAGCCTTCCCAACTGCCTTCTTAAACAATTCGGAGTCTCTAAGCCAATCTATGTACTTAAGGAAGATTTGCGTAGCATCCACCGCCATACCGTCTACAGTTATAGAATATGGGAAACCCCACTTAGAAAGAACCGTGAGAATTTCCTGAGATCTTCCGACACTAAAGGCGGGAATTAAAACGTTGCCTCCTCCCTCAACGACATCTATGACGCTTTCTACGAATTCTTTTTCAAGTTCAGATCTCTCTGGGTGATCCTCGTCGGCATATGTGCTTTCCACTATAATAGCGTCTAAAGGTTCGCGACATTTGGAAAGCTTTTCTAAGAGGCATGTATCTACGTCGTTTATATCACCAGTATAGAGGATTCTCTTACCCTCTGCTTCGATGAGAATCTGAGCAGATCCTAGAATGTGACCAGCATTTAAAAGCGTGAACTGTAGGTCTTTGATGGAGAATCTCTCCCCGTATTTTAAAGTCCTAGAATGCTCGAACATAGTATTCATGTCTAGATACTCGTATGGGAGGTAGTATCCTGAAAGCCTGATGAAGTCTTTGATTAAAATTTTCATTAAATCTATAGTAGGAGCGGTTGCGTAGAGTGGTACTGGCCTACTTACGTAAAATAGTGGTGCAGCTCCACTATGATCCAAATGAGCGTGGGTTATAGCCACAAAGTCCACGGTTTTAGGAGAGATATGTATTGGGAAGCTTGGAACGCCGTTTACAGCTACGCCGTAGTCTAGAATAGCCGTAGTCTCCCCAGTTTTAATGGCTATTCCAGACTTGCCTATGGCACGTGTTCCACCTAGAAAGGCGATTTTCAAGAACTCTAAACACCCTTCCTCAGGTTCATCCAGCTTAAGTGATTATGAAATTATTAGTAATTTAACGTTTAAAATCTTTATGTTTCTGAGTGGTTTAAAAGCTTATAAAGACTGAAAAACTTTAATCTTTAAGATACTTCCATGACCATAAGATTTGGCGTTTACCTTCCAATATTTAGTAGATTTAGAACGGGTAGAGAACTCTGGAATATGTGTTTAGAATCGGCTTTAACAGCCGATAAGTTTGGATTTAAATCTATATGGGCTCCCGACCATTTACTTGGATTCGACTCTGTTGAAAGAGTAGGAGAACCCAGTATAGACATGCTTGAAAGCTTTACAACGATAGCTGCTCTAGCGCAAGCAACGAAAAACGTTAGAGTGGGGTTTTCCGTGTTATGTCTACCGTTTAGGAATCCGGCTTTAACGGCTAAAATGGCTGCTACGTTGGATGTAATATCTAACGGAAGACTCCTATTTGGCTTGGGAGCGGGATGGCGTGAAGATGAATTTAAAAGCTATGGTTATACTTGGAGACCTCTTAAAGAGAGGCTGGAGGAGAGCATAGAGGCTGCTGAAATTATCAAGAAGTGTTGGATTATGGATAAAGTATACTTCAAGGGCAGATATTACAACATCGATGGTTGTGAGGTTAAACCTAAGCCTCTACAAAAACCCACCCCTCCAATATGGTTTGGAGGAGTTGGACTAAAGGCAATAGAGGGGCTTATGCGTATAAACCCGGATGGATGGTTGTCTCCACCATTAAGACTTGAAGATCTAAAGTATAGAATAGACGCGTTTCATATGGTTGATAGAGGTTTAACGATAGCTATGGAAATGTACACCAGTATAGACGTAACGTCGGATAAAGCCTTAGAAAAAGCTAGAAGACCTGTTGAAAGGTGGTTCGGCGATCCCGTTGAGAAGGTGGCTGAATATGATACTTCCGTTCAGCTTCCCGGTGGGATAACGGTTCGTTATGGGGTAACAATCGGCTCACCAGATTATTGTATCGATATAATAGCCCGGTACGTTGAAGCTGGTGTAAGCCACTTTGTACTTCACTTTATGCCTTTAGAAGATACGGCTGAGGGTTTAAAAATATACGCTGAAAAAGTAATCCCATATTTCTTAGAGAACTTCTAGCCTCTAATAAGCTTCTCAGCATTCCTATAGAGTATATTCTCAAGTGCTTCTTTTGATAGGTTTAATTCTTCTAAAAGTTTTAGGTGGGAGTTTTCTGGGTTGAAGAACCACTCTATATCCGTACCGTATAAAAGCTTACGGTTGAATTTCTCAAGGAAAAATTTAGCGAAGGATAAGTCTCTAGTTAGAGCATTATAACCTGAAAAAGCGGATAAATCTCCATAAACGTTTTCATAGTTTTCAAGGATGTAAATTGTTCTCCCTGGTTGCTCTATTAGACCCTTAGGGTACGAATCTTCCAAATTAAACTTTTCACTCATACATCTCCACCAACCTGGACCATGCATTATGAAGTCGACGTCGCTACATCGTTTAACTATTTTCTCAACCCCCGTTAAATCAGGCGTATCCATTACGCCGTAGACGTCAGAGCTTGAAGCCGCTATATGCATAAGTATGGGTATTTCAAGCTTTCCACAAATCCTGTAAAGCCTAAGATTAGAGTCGTGGTCTACTGGTATTTTAGATGTATGCTCCCCAAAGCCTTTACACCCCATGTCTACATAACGTGTTATCCTCTCGCTTAGACAGGCTTCTCTAACATCGACTACACAGAAGGGTATGAGTCTATCAGGATATTTTCCACAGATTTCCAACACGTACTCTGTAGGCATTATAAACCCGCTATTCCAACTGTAGACTGGTAGGACCACGGCGCTCGCATCTTCATGGGGCTCAAGATAGCTAATGAGCGTTTCAACGGTCACTCTACTCCACGGATTATCTACGTTAGTAACGTCTCTATAGTAACCTACATGTGTGTGGATGTCGAGAAGGTGGAAAGCCAAATCTCCCACTGTTAACGATATGGGAATAAGCCGAATTTATCTATTTCTAAATTCTCTCCCCAATGATTTTAGGAATCCTTTTTAAAGCGTCTTCTCTAACCCTACTGTAAATATTAACACCATACGAGTCTATAGCGACAACCATTGGACCAAGTTTATAAACTTCTATAAGCCATAAGGCTTCTGGAAGACCGAGGTCCAGCCAGTAAACAGCTGAAACCCTTCTGACAGACTTAGATAATAATGCTGAAGCGCCTCCGGGAGGATTACAGTATACGGCTTTAAACCGTTTAAAAACCTCAGTGGATTTTTCCGAGAAGCCACCTTTACCCATGATTATTCTAGCACCTGAAGCCTTTAGAAAAGGCTCCAGCATATCCTCCATTCTCGCACTAGTAGTCCAGCCTTTATCAGTAGGTTTAACTACAGGTCCACAGTGGAATACAGGTATTCCTTGAAAATCGAAGGGAAGCATAGTTCCACTCTGAAAATACGTGATAAGCCTCTTAGTAGCTTGATCTCTCATAGTAACCACTAGACCTGTTATGTAAACTATATCGCCAGCTTTAAGATTAGATACGTCTTCCACTGGTGCGGTAATATCTAAACTCATAAACACCACCTATAAGAACTCATAGGAGCAGTTGGGCTTGACCACAGCTGAAGCTTTTCTAGCAGCCCAGCATTGGAAGTTTATGGCTAGAGGGAGACTTGCAGTATGGCAATATGCATATTCGATTT
>JAWCKO010000007.1:3979-18736 GCA_038851915.1 Bathyarchaeia archaeon | reverse complement strand
ATTTCAAAATAAAGCCTAAAATTATATTTAAGTAGCTTGTGAAAAAATATTCTGGGTGTGATGGTGGATAAGCTTAGAGTGGGTTTTATAGGTTCTGGTTTCGCTGCTAGATTTCACATATTGGGTTGGGTGGGTGTTAGAAACGCCGAAATCACAGCCATATATAACATTAGAGAAAGAAGTGCCCGTGAGCTTGCATCTTTAGCTGAAGACCTTAGCGTAGGTAAACCAAAAGTCTACACGGATATCTTTGAAATGCTTTCCAGTAAATCTGTGGATGCGGTTTGGATAGCTAATCCAAATTTCGCAAGGTTAGACGTTGTCAAATCAATAGTTGAAGAAGTCAAACAGGGTAAAAGCGATTTAATAGGCGTCTGCTGTGAAAAACCCTTAGCTAGAAACGTGGACGAAGCAGAAGCCCTTATAAAATCGATTGAAGACGTAGGTCTCCTTCACGGATATCTTGAGAACCAGGTTTTCATGCCTTCCGTGGTTAAAGGTAGAGATATACTATGGAGATATGGCGCCAAATATACGAAGAGGCCTTATTTAGCTAGAGCTGCTGAAGAGCATGGTGGACCGCATTCATCTTGGTTTTGGAATGCTAGACTTTCCGGTGGAGGAGTTATGCTAGATATGATGTGCCACAGCTTAGAGGCGGCTAGATTTCTACTGAGCAATCCTGAGGAGCCTAAAGGCTCTTTAAAACCTAAAACAGTTTACGGTGAAATAGCTTCGCTTAAATGGACTCAGGAGCCCTACAACTCGATGCTTAGAGGCAGATTTAAAGGGGAGGTTGATTATTTGAAGGAGCCTGCTGAGGACTACGCTTTAGCTGTTGTAACCTACGAGGCGGAGGACGGTAGTCTAATAATATCGGAAACTAGAACCTCTTGGAGTTTCACTGGACCCGCTCTTAGATTAAGCTTCGAAGTTTTAGGCCCAGAATATTCCATGACCATTAATACTTTGCAGCCTGAACTTTTCATGTTCTTCAGTCGAAATGTGAAAGTACCGTCCACTGAAGAATTTGTTGAGAAGCAGGTTGCTGAGCAGGGGTTGATGCCGACGATTCCCAACGAGGCTTTCACATACGGATATATGGATGAAGACCGCTACATGGTGGATTGCTTTATCAACGGAAAAAAGCCCAGGGAAGACTGGACGGACGGATTGTTGATAGTCCAGTTGATGATGGCGTGCTACATGTCTGCAGAGCAGGGTAAAAAAGTGAAGTTTGACCCCGAAGTTCTCAGAGGATTCGTACCAGCGGTAGCAAAAGGGCTTTGGAAGCCTAAGACTCTAGCTGAGGCTCCGTAACTTCTTCAATTGAGTCTATTTCTATTTTCGCTCTTTTTAATTTATGACGGCTCCCCAGTTCAGAGTATATTTTTTCGGTGGCGTGTTCTGGCTTTAAGGCTCTAATCTCTTTAACGAATTTCATTTTTTGAAAGCCCATTGTTAATCTTCCCATTATACGGAAAACTTTAACCTCGGCCATGAAGACACCCTATTGGTTAGAGATTTACAACACTATATTATAGAGTTGAAAATATTAAGCTAATAATGTTAGCTTAAAGTTTTCTATTTTTTCAATCGGGGGAGGTTAAGGGGATTTAGTGAGTTTAGAATGGTATACTTTATTCATGGCTATTGGAGTAGGAAATGATTAATTTTGGTGTAAATGTTCACTGTGGGGGGTTTTTACGATTTAAAACATCTGTGTGAGGGGGTGTTAAAAATGGTAGTATTGTTGTGGAGTCTAAGGCTAGGTCCATCTATATGTTTGTAGGACCCCCTATAGTTTTCTCCATGATATATAGAACTGTTATAGTTGATCTAAAGAAGCGGTTTATATTACAACTTTCAATAAAATTATGCTATTTATGAAGCGTAAGTAAAACGATGACTTACAGGGAGAAACATCTACTTATAGCCATAAGTTCGCTGCCCGAGGTACCTCTTCCGACGACTCCGCCCTTTTGATTTACCACTAAGCCCAATTTAACATAGGGTAGTCCGTTTATCACTGTTCCGGTGTGAACTGAAACGTCTAGAAAGTCCTCTATCAAGAGGGCTTCATCTTGTCTTATTTTTGGATGAGTATAGGCAGCTTTATTTGAGGCTACTGCTGAAGAGCCGACGTAGGGAAGATTAGCTATGGTTGAACGTTTAACTTTGACGCTTAAAGCTTCTTCAATAATATGCATTATATCCTCAGGCATTTGAGGGTCGACTATCGCAGCTTTGTCGTTTGCTAGAATCCTATTGCCTAGAGATATGAAGGTTTGTATGGAAACGGCTTTAACACCAAGTTTTTCACGGATTAGATCAGCTTCATACTCACAACCGTAGGGTAGTAGCACCCCTTTAGAGTTTGCTACAGATAAAGCACCTAGGAGTTTAGATCCTCTAATCCGTAGGCTTAGAACCCTATCTACTTTAAAGCATCCTCTAAGAAACTCCATCTTGTTTTCGCTCATACCGCTGGGGACGAGTAGAAACTCGTCCGTAGCTATTATAAAGAGTCCTATGTTTGGATTGCCTAAGTATTGGAAGTATTGGAGAGACACATAACTATTCCTAGGTGTTCGATTATTAAAACGTTAAATCTAAGTTTACGTAAAATAGAGAAGCACGTTTATAGTTCAGATTTAGCCCGCTAATTTGAGAACGTAGTTGTCTTCTTCCTTCTCGACTTTCACCTTGATCATCCTAGGTGGTTTCTTCAAACCTCTAGACCATATTAATGCGTTTAAGCTTTCATCAATCTTTATGTTATCTATGCTTGTCTTAAGATGCCTAGCAGCCTGTTCCCTGATAAACCTTACAGCTTTAGAGGCCCGAGCATACCCTGAATAGTTATAGATTCTCCTAAGATTTATGGAAATCATCTTCTCTTCAGAAGCAGATCCGCTCAAATAGCACACCTCCGTTAAAGTTTAAGTTTAACCCCTCTCCAATTTCTCCTCTTAGGACTCGAACGAACCCTACCTTTAGTTTTAAGGTAAACCCACGGTGGGACTGGTCTGTTTTGTTTTAGAGCTCTACCAAGTCTTCTCTTTTTACCGGCAGGTTTATGGGTTGTCAACTTCAAATCCTCCTGATTCTTACTTCCCTCCTTTGAGAATCTTGCAGTTTAATTAATATACGTTTAAGCATTTCGTCTGTTATAGGTGGTTCTACACGTCCAGATTGAACCGCTTGTATAAGTTCATTTTCCAATCTTTCAACAAAGTCGGGTCTAACAATTTTAAGATTTGACAGTCTCTGTCTAGCGTCAGGGGTGAGTATAACTCTTAATATGGCTTGTTTTTCAGCTTCAAACTTCTCCCTAGCTTCAGCCACTCTACGTTCTTCCTCAAGCTTCTTCTGAAGATCTAAAAGTTTTCTACGTTTAAGCTCTTCAAGCTCAAGGTCTTCAGCCACCATTTTCCACCCCCTTAAGCTGAGAAGGCTACATTGCTTCTATGCTTCTTCAGTACATCTGCCGCTAAAGAATCAAGAAAACTTACACCTTTAGATGTAAGATGCCTCCCCCTTCTATCAACCTTATGAACCAAGCCGGATTTCTCAAGCTGCTGCAGAATCTTCCTTATATGGTTACGACCAGCTTTCCTAAAATGGGGAGGTTTACGCCTCCCCCTCTTTCTACCACCATATTCCGTAGCAAGACGAGAAACTCCTAATGGACCTTTGACATATAATTTACGCAGGATGGAGGCTGCTCTAACATACCACCAGTCTGGATCTACGGGAATTCTCTCTTTAAAGCATCCTGTTTTAGCAAACATGACCCACGATGGAGGAGTTATCTCTGGGAAGTTTTCTTTGAGTTCCTCAGCTAGTCTTTTAATCAATACGTCAGCAGGTACATCGTAAACCGTTACCAATAATCACACCTCTAATTAAAGCCAGATTAAACTGTTGCTTTCAGGGAAAAGAGATAATCACATGGTTTAATTTAAACCTTTATTAAACTTTTAACCTCACTCCATGCTTGTTTAAGTGCCTCAACCCCCTTATGGAACAGCGATGCTTCTTCCCTGTCTAAACTCCATTCAACTATCTCATTGACTTTAAGATTTCCGGGTTTAAATGGAACACCTATGCTTAATCCTTCTACGCCATACTCTCCATTTAATACCAGAGACGCTAAGCTCAGAGAGCTATCGCTTATAAGTAGAGACTCTATTAGAGCTACTGTGTGACTCGCAGGAGCATACACAGTTGCACCTTTCTTAGAAATTACATCTAAAGCAGTACCTCTAAGCTCCTCGGAGATCGTGTTCTTCTCTTCGACGGATAGTGTTACAGGCTTACCCATGACCTTTAGCTTGCTGAAGAGTGGAACTTGATTGCTTCCATGCTCACCTATCACATATCCCTCAACAAAACTGGGTTTCACGTTGAGCCGTCTGGATATTATTAGTCTAAACCTAGCTGAATCCAACAAGCTTGAGCTCCCCAAAACTTTACACCTATCGAGCCCAACAATTTTCCAGGTTAAAAGATTCATAATGTCCACTGGGTTTGTAACCGTTACTATAGGTCCCTCAAAACCGATCGATTTAAGCCTCCCCGCAATATCCACCACTATGGGAACGTTTACGGATAGCAATTCAAGCCGGCTTTTCATATGCGGTGTTCTAGGCTTACCAGCCGTTATGACAACTATATCAGAATCTGCAACATCTCCATAATCTCCAACTTTAATCTCTACGTCAGATATTGAGGCGGAGGATTGCGCAATATCCATAGCCTGACCTTCAGCTAGAGGCTTAACTACGTCAAGCAGTACGAGCTCATCTACGAGGTTTTTAACGGCTAATTCAAACGCTATACAAGAGCCTAAACTACCTACACCTATGATAGCTACTTTAACCATAACAGATCAGCCCACTTTCAAAGCTTACCTCATACAGGGAGTAGCAACACCAACCTTATTCACTTTTTCCCTCCAAAGCTATAGGTCTACTCCTCTGATCAAAAAGGATAGATTGATAGAAGCTGTCCCATCGTCCATATCTAACAAGCAATTCGTAAAGTCCTATTCATTTTGAAACGGCGGAAGAAGCTGAAAGTAGATTTTCAGGTTTAAAGTTAATGGTGATTTCACCTTCAAACGCTGGCACCTCCTTAAAATCACGCTCAATCCAGTAATACTTGGATTTGAACACATGTAGATATAGGGGCATACTGCTTTTCCCCTTCAACCGACACCGTACTTCTCCAGTATCTACATCGTAGTCTGCGTACGTGAGTTTTGAATTGTACAGGTTTTGAGCATATTCCGCGATGTAACTCCAGCTCTTGTAAATCTTCTCATACTTCGACGTAAGCTTATCGACACGCGTAAGAAGATTATCCCATTCTTGACCGTTTAAGACCGATATGTTCTGTTCATGTGTAACCAGCACTACGAAAGATAGATTATCCAAGCATAGTTTAATTCCAAACGCCGCATACCATGCCGCAAGCTCAACGTCTACTTTTACTCTAGCTGTTTCCCAAAGGAAATCGTATATTTGACCCTGAGGCGCTATAACGGCTTTATCCACCAACAATTGCAACATGGATTTAGGTATGTTCCAATAACTCGGCGCTGCGATGAAAAATTCAGTGTTATCCGGATGTCTATCTATAACACCACCCTGACCGCCAAAGGGTTTTAAACGCTTCATTTTCTCTCTCTGAAGTTCTAAGGGGGATTTCCCATATGGTATACTGAAGGCATAGGGCATGGCAAGATACGTGACCCCTCTTTCAGTTAAGAAAGGCAACACATTCCTACCGACTTCACCGAAATGAGCTGTCAAAACTTTAGACCATTTAATGCCCCATTTACAGGCTAGGTTATCCAATATCTCGAAGAACTGCTTCAACTCATCCTCACTATACTCTTCACCACTATTATGATCCGTAGGAGACTTAGGCTTCCAGTATATCTGCTTAGTCCAAGTGAAAGCATGAGCTGAAAATTCGGCTAATCCAGCATCGTAAAGCTCTTTAATAACTTTAGCCCCACCATCACCAATATTGTCAGTGAATAGGGATACGTGGGGAATAAACCCATGTTTATTAAGAGTTTTAACCCATTCAAAATTATTCGCACCACTACAATCGTCTATCCGTATCGTAACGAACGGAGGTATAGCCAACATGATGAAGGGCTTTTTAGCAGCCCAGACTATGCTCTTCCAAAATAGGTGGTCCAGCCCACCTCCATGACCGAAATACTCGTTAAGCCAAATCTTCGGAGATAAAGTGAATAGAGCAACTCTACCTCTCCCGTATGCTTCAGTGATTAAAGCTGGACAGCCGCTTCCGTTCGCAAGTATTGCGAGGATTTTATGCTCCCTCTCAATACTGACCACGTTCCCAACTTGCACAGGACTATTGAAACGGATAAACTCAAGTCCTCTACCAGCCGTTATGTAGTGAGAATTATCTAAGACCCTTATAATATCCGTAGTTAAATGCGGCATATGCGTAGGTTCTTCCGTAGTCTTCAATCCCAAGGCTTCCTTCAAAGGATCCCTATATTGATGTATATCACCGTCAAATACCACTAAGCCAGCCCCCTCGGCAACAGCATCTATAATATACTTGGTTTCATCTTCCGACAGGCTTTTCCCTAAATGCTCTTGGCCAATGACTATGGTGCTGTGGTCTTTAAGTTCCCCAAACGATAAGTTGTTCTTCGCTAAATCGAATACTTCATAAGGCATTCCGAAGAAGTCTAACGCCGACCACATGATTTCATGAAGCATTTCAAAGTCTCTTCTGTTTGAGCTGTCTACGAGACATAGGAGCGACATATTCCCCATATCCATCAAAACCACCCATATATTTACCTGTATTGTAGATGCTTCATAGTGGTGATTCTTTATGCTTAATATTAAAGTTAGTGTTATCGGTACTGATTACCCCTACCTATGCACAAAAGTATGGGTTCGGCGATTCATGTTTCTAGGGAGGCCCGTTTTCTCGCCCAATCAAAAGTTTTGTTCGTCTAGAATAATCCCTAAAGGATGTAGAGACCACCATAGGAACATTGTCCGAAGTAAAAATAATACTATGGTAAGGATGCGGGATTTGGATTAGCTGAATGATGGGAAAGACTAAGGCTTATAAGGCTTTGGACTCTATAAGTTAAGAACCGTAACACGTAATTCAAATTGATCAGTTCAATCTTTATAATATACCTTATATAGCTATTCAAGCTAGTAGTTGACCGTTTATTGAATCGGTGGAGGCTTTGAACGGAAGCATATACGAGGTTGAAGTATTTAAGGAAGAGGGGTTTATTAGGAAAAAATGTATTAAATGCGGGAGATACTTCTGGAGTTTAAACCCGGACCAAGAACTTTGCAGCGATCAACCCTGTGTAGAATACGGTTTCATAGGGAATCCTCCGAAGGCTAGAAAACTCGATAAAAGAGAGTTTAGAGGAACTTTCCTAGGGTTTTTCGAGAAAAATGGGCATAGTATAGTTAGAAGATACCCTGTTGTAGCAAGGTGGAGGGAGGATGTTTACTTTGTCGGCGCATCAATATACGATTTTCAGCCTTGGGTTACGAGTGGAGTTGTACCTCCACCAGCTAATCCACTCGTAATATCGCAACCATCCATAAGGTTTACAGACCTTGAAAACGTTGGCAGAACAGGGAGACATTTAACGGGTTTTGAAATGATGGCTCACCATGCTTTTAACATAAATGGGAGATACGTATATTGGAATAACGAAACAGTAGAGTACTGCTTCAGGTTTTATAAAGAGGTTGTACAGGTAAACCCGGAAGAGCTTACCTTCATCGAGGATTTATGGTCTGGAGGCGGAAATGCGGGTGAAGACTTCGAAGTCTTAGTCAGAGGCGGTGAAATAGCTACCTTAGTATTCATGCACTATGAGACAGGTGAAAATGGTACGCTTAAACCTATAAACAACATGATCGTCGATACGGGCTACGGACTTGAAAGAAACGTGTGGGTTTTCTCCGGTAAACCCAATATATACGAGGCTATCTACGGAGACCTTGTAGAGAAGGTTAGAGTAGAAGCTGGCGTTGAAAAAGTAGATGAGAGAATATTATTAGAGGTTTCGAAAACAGCCGGAATCCTCAGTGTTGGAGAGAAGGGTTTAGAAGAGATTAGAAATAGAATTGTAGCAAAAACAGGTCTAACCCTGGAGGAAGTTGAGAGGATTCTTAAACCTTACGAGCTGATATATAAGCTTGTAGACTACAGTTATGCATTAGCGTGGATACTTGGAGACGGTGTTGTAGCTTCAAATACTGGAGCAGGATACTTGGTAAGACTCCTCATAAGGAGGTGTTTGAGAGCCATAGATGAGCTTAAGTTAAACGTGGAAATCGGCTGGACTGTTAGTCAACATCTTAAAAACCTCGCCTTAGACTTCCCAGAGCTTCTGGAAGCTGAGGATAAGATAATGGAGATGCTTGAATTAGAAGCCAAGAGGTATCGTGAATCTATCAGTAAAGCATTGAATATAGCGATTAGAGCTTTAAAGGATGCTAAGAAGCCGGAATTAACACTTAAAGACCTTATACTGTTATACGACTCCCATGGATTACCGCCGGATCTTCTTAAGGAGAGGTTGGCTCCAACGGGCATTAAAGTTGAAGTCCCTCAAGATTTCTACGGTTTAGTCGCCAAGATTCATGAGAAACCAGTATTGGAAAAGACTACAGAAGAAGAGTTAAAGCTTAGTAGAGAAACTGAAGGATTGCCTAAAACGAGACGCATATACTATGAAGATGATGTTGTGAAATTCAAGTCTAAAGTCTTAAGGGTTTTAAACGATTGGGTGGTTTTAGATTCAACAGCATTCTATCCGACAAGCGGTGGACAACTTCACGATACTGGAGTCTTAAAATCTATCAATGGAACCGCTAAAGTCGTAGATGTTAGAGACGTTAATGGTGTGATAGTTCATAAAGTTGATGGAGTTATGCCGGCCGAGGGGGAACATGTTGAGTGCGAAGTAGACATGGATAGAAGGAGGAGTTTAGCTAGACATCATACTGCTACGCATATAATTTTAGGAGCAGCTCGGAAGATTTTAGGCCCTCATGTTTGGCAGAGCGGTGCTGAGAAAACCGTGGAGAAAGCTAGACTCGACATAACACACTACAAGGGTCTGACATTGGAAGAGGTTGAAGCGATAGAGATGCTGACGAATAGGATAATAATGGAAAACCGTTTAGTTAGGTGTTTCTTCACATCAAGAGATGATGCAGAGAAAAAATACGGGTTTAGACTCTATCAAGGCGGTGTATACCCCGGTAGGACTATAAGGGTTGTAGAAGTTGAAAACTGGGATGTTGAAGCATGTGGAGGAATCCATTGTAAACGTACAGGGGAAGTGGGATTTGTAAAGATAATCGGCGTAGATAGGATACAAGACGGCGTAGAGAGAATAGAGTATGTTGCAGGCGAGCAGGCTTTAAAGTATGTTCAGCAGAAGTTTAGGCTACTTGGGGAGGTTTCAGATAGCCTTAAGAGCACGCCAGATAAGCTTAAAGACTCTATTCTAGGTCTCCTTAGAGACTTTAAACTTGAAAGAGGTAGGGTTGAAAATTTAACTCGAAAACTCGTTGAAGTTAGACTTGATCTACTCGCTAAAAACATGGTTGAAATCGATGGGATTAAATTGATCGTAGAGAGGAGGATTGGGGAGGAGCTTGATCTCGTAATAAATGAGGCGAACACCTTGGTTAATAGGTTCCCAGAGGCAGTAGCAGTATACTTTATCGTAGATGGGGAGAGGAGTAGTATCGTCGTAATGGTTGGTGATAAAGCTAGAGGGTTGGGATTAAACGCTGGGGCTATAACACGCAATATAGCGACCTTATGCGATGGAAGAGGAGGAGGCACGGTGAGACTCGGACAGGGAGGAGGTTTAAATTCATCGAAAATACCAACAAATGAGAAAATAATCGAAGAGATTTTAAGGGTTAAAAGCTGAAGGCTTTCCTAATTCTACGCTCTATAAACTCTTTAGGTAGAGCCCCTACTATTCTATCAATTTCAACAGCATTTTCAAACATTATGAGCGTCGGTATGCTCATAACTTCGAATCTTGCAGCTATTTCAGGGCTGGAATCTACGTTAAGCCTAGCAAATTTCACTCTCCCAGCGTAATTTTTAGCAAGTTCGTAAACTATGGGCTCAACCATTCTACATGGCGTACACCAGGGAGCCCAGAAGTCTACGATAAGCCTTGTGTTTTCAGTTAGGATCTGGTTGAAGTTACCGTTATCAGCCTCCAATACATCTGTATCCATAGAGTTCAATGAGTCTTTATTGAGAGCCTTCTTCAAGAGCTCTTGAATCTTCTTCTCCTTAAGCTTTTCCAACTCTTCATCGGACATGAGCATTTAAAAGTGTAGAATCACCCTTATAAAAATTGCAGTAATAGTCACTGTGTGAATAGTTTATCTAGTCTTTAAAACTTCTAGATTATAGCTTGGGACCTGCGACTAAAATCGACCTATATGGTTTTGATTCGGCCTCCGATGGGTTTACTGTAAGCTGCATCACTGCATAGCTTGTAGTAAATCCAAGCTTAGAGTATAGTTTCACCGCGGCTTTGTTTTTCGGGTCAACCTCTAGACATATCTCGTTAACACCTTTAAACGTTAAACGTATTATCAATTCTTTAAGTAATGCTTCGCCTATCCCAAGCCTTCTATGACTTTGGTCTACGATTAAAAACTCGATGAAGCCGGAGTGTTCACCATCAACGTTACTAGTCGGTCTGACAACGTAGCCGCCAGCTGTTCCAACGATTTTACCGTCTAATTCAGAGACTAGTATTATTCCACCGCTTTTCCTGATTTTTGTCAGGAACAGTTTAAGTAGTCTCGGTTTTACTGGCTTACCTTCAGTAGCTATAAGCTGAGCGAGAAGGTTTACAACGGCGTCTCTATCTTGTACCCTATAATTTCTAATGGAGAAGTATTTTACTCAAGCAGAACTACCCATACCTCTTAAGATCCCTCGCCCTTCTCCTAGTCTCAATCCTACTTATAAAGATTATCAGCTCTAAAAACAGTAGATTTAAGATTTAAACGATTTAGTATACTCTTAAGGCGGTCATATTGAAGCTACTGGTTAGTATAGTAGATGAAGAGGAGGCTTTCAATGCGTTTCAAGGGGGATGCGATATACTTGATGTGAAGAACCCTAGGGAAGGCTCTTTAGGAGCAAAACACCCATCTTTCATAAGATGTGTGGTTGAAAAATTTAAAGGTAAAGTTGAAATCAGTGCGACAATTGGAGATTTACCGAATCTCCCTGGCACTGCTTCTTTAGCAGCTCTAGGAGCCGCCTCATTGGGTGTAGACTATGTTAATGCTGGATTGCTAGGCGTTGATGATTTCAATAGTGCGTTGAATCTTACGAGTTGGATTGTGAAAGCCGTTAAAGAGGAGTACGTGAATGTTAAGGTAATAGCATGTTGTTACGCAGACTATAAACTGGTCGGTTCATTAAATCCGATTTATCTACCTAACGTTGCTTATGAAGGTGGAGCGGATGGAATACTCATAGATGTAAAGACGAAGAACAGAGGGAAGGTTTTCGACTACTTAAACATTGAGCAGTTAGCTCAGATATATTCTAAGGCTAAGAAGTACGGATTGACAACTGCTCTAGCTGGAGGGTTAAGTCTCGAAGACATAAGTAAGGCCGTTAAGCTCGAGGTTGACGTTTTAGGTGTTCGTAGAGGTGTCTGCGATTCAAGCGAATGGTTACATAGTAGAGTTAGACTGGAAAAAGTTAGAGATATGAAAGAGATGATACTAAAACTTAAAAAACCGTGCTAGAATTTTTCCATCAATTGTTTCGCCAGCTCTTCAGCCATATTTTTCACAGCTAATCCATCAACGCTTAATTGATACTCATCTATATCAGGCGTAGTTAAAGCTATGAAGCTTTCCGAAGAGTGATGTAAATCATCCATCAACATTAGACTAAAGTTTAAAACGGAAGACGGAGTAATTCTAAGCTCTTCAATATCACCTTTGAAGAATCCAATTGAGAAAGCATCGTAGAATTCTGAGAAGATTGTAAGCCTTATTATCAACTTCTCTAACGTTAGACACAGTTTAGATATCGATTCAACCATAAATTCAACTTCAGATATCTCTGATATGTACATCAAAGCCTTAAAATTATCTCCTATGGCATGCGTCGCTAAATAATAAACATAGAGCCTTTTAACGTAACATTTAGCTCGTTGAAGGTTTTCTTCAGCCGTTTCAAGGCATAGATTAAGCTTTAGTATGAGCTCTCTAAAATTGGTCTTCCTAGGTTTGAAGAACATAATATTCGACAAAATGACGGTGTTTACAGCTAAAAACGTTGTTAAACTATATAGAGAAACGTTAGCACTTTAGATATGGTTTATTTAAATGAGTTTGAGTTCCCCAGAGGATTAGGTAATATCTACAGATTACATGAGAAATACTGGCCACCGATGATTATTTAAGCAGTTTAAAAGCCAACTGTCAATCTATAAGTATTTCCGTGGATATTGTTCTCTCTCCAGCTAGGAGAGAGGCAATTCGTTCAGGGTGTAAACCATTCACTATGAAGCATCTAGCCTTCAATTTTACAACAATCTCAGGGAAGAAACGGTCTAAACATGAATCGTGCTGTCTAAGCCAATTCAAACCAACTATTCTAAGCAACCTACCATATTCATCATAAACTCCGTCAACGTTCTTGATTAAAATCAACAATTTGACATTCAGCAGATAGGCTACGTAAGCAGATATGCTATCTGAAGTAACATCCCAGGAGGGTGGGAGTGGGTCTTCCTCCTCCAATATCCTGTGGGGGAGGAGGATTGGAATAAACCCCTCAGAGCCGCTTTCCAAACACTCTTTGATCGTGTAAACTGGTTTAGAGTTCGGCGTTAAATCCGCTATTAACAGACCGTATTGAGACATAGCTAATATCGCCATTTTATGTGCAGCTTCTTCAGAAACGTGGAAAATCCTATAGCAGAGTCTCACTTCATCGGCGAAAACAGCTCCACCAGGTACAATAGCCAACCTGTAGTTTGAAGATAGCTTTCCAATTTCTAGACACAGCTTTTTAAGAGCTGCAGGATCTAAACATATACTTCCACCTATTTTCAAAACAGCCTCCAATTTTCAGGCTCCCTCCCCTCTAGAAGCTCTACAGCCATAAGGGCTAAAGCGTAAGACGGCACATTTTTAGCAGCATTTGAACCGATAAATTGAGATATAGATTTAACGTTTCTAAAGCCGAATATCGTTAAGGCTCTTCTAGCTAGGAATTCTCCACCGATCCCCGCCGTGTAAGCTGGTTTATCCTTCGAGTCCACATTCAAATTCTCGGATAGTCTGGTTAACGCTTCAACTATCTGAAGCAATTGAGCCTTATAGACGTATGAGGCTATGGAGTTTATTTCTTCCATCGATAGAATATCTAGATCTGCACATACAACTCTCGCCAATCTAGCTGCCGCTTCAATCGTAGATGCTCCTCTTCCGTCCGGCGTATCTATGGTATAATCCTCAGGACGTATATGCCCAAGTATTAGATGAACATCTCCAGATTGAGCGAAGAATTCTGAGGATACAGGTGTTAAAACGCCTCTGACTGGTACATGCGATACTACAGCAGCGACGTTCGTTCTCAAAGCACCAGTATACACTAACTCACCGTTCATAAGCTTCTCTAAATCATTAAGTCCTCTAGCAGCAACTTTACCGTTTAACACGGGAACTAGCGATGTTGATGTGCTACCAGTATCTACTAGGAGGCAGTCTTTTGAAAGCTTTGAAGCAAGCCATCCCGACGCGTACCAGTTTGCAGCAGCAACTTCCAAAGGCTTTGATTTAACCTCTTCAGAATTTAAAAGTTCACCGTGAACGTTTAAAAACCTAAGCTCAACGTTCAGCAATGCGAGTTTAGCAGAATCCACTATATGGTGGACACCTTCGATCTTTGAGAAGTAGACATCTGAAAGTTCAGCGGTCATCGTTATAGCTGCTAAATCTGGATTTTCCAAACTGGATTTTTTAACGAGGTTTCTTATAGCCATCTGGAGATTCTCACGTCCCCTCCGCCATATTGGAAAATACTCTGTAAACACTTCAACGTGAGATATTACTCCGTCTACACAATCCATAACGGTTAACTTTAAATTAGCACCGCCAATATCTAGTCCTAAGACTCTCACCATGATATTTTACACCCCGTTTCACGCCGAAGCGCTTCTAAAATTTTAAAGTACGTGATTCTGGCGTTTGTAAAGTTGTCAGATGCAGTTGCTATAAACCCGTATGCTTTAACAGAATTCTCAACAGGGATAGGGGGAGAAACCATGAAGTTTGAAAGAGCTGATGATTGCCTGAGTAGCTTATTCGTAAAACCTTCAAATAGAGTTTTTTTGAAATAACAGACAGCTTTAAAATTGGGATTGAATTGGCAAATTTTACCTAGACCTGTTTCAATAATGGCATTTGAGGGGTTTTCTGACAGAGACCTACTTAGTCCGATGTAAGATACGGTTAATCTTGGGTTAATCTCTATAACGTATACTCCGTCTTTAGATAGTATTACGTCTATTCCAACATACCCCTTTAAACCTTTAAAATGTTTAACAGCTTTGACCGTTACTTCAAAAGCTTCCTTCAAAAGTCTATGGCGCATAGGCGTATAGCCGCCGAGATAAATACTCCTACGGATCGATAC